>JBNGED010000059.1:0-9483 GCA_049975605.1 Sediminispirochaetaceae bacterium
AATAAACGCTCCAGGTTCAGCCGGATCTTCTCGACGCCGATTCTCGACTGTTCGATGAGCGGGTGGTTTTCAACGATCCAAGTTTCAAGTTCGGGCGGCCTGGGAATTTCTTCTATTTCGAAGTCGAGAGCTTCCAATTCGGGCATATCCCCGTCCAATCCCGTGTTCAGCGATAATTCGAACCATGCCAGACGCTGGGCAAGACCGTTCCTGATGAGAGCTTCCTGTCGTTCGATCATCGTCTCCTCCACGAGACTCAGGGACGAAAGAGGTAGCGATCCCGCGTTGAACCGTTCCTGCATCAGTTCCATATAAAGTTCGCTAGATTTAACTTCCGCTTCAAGTACCGCCGCCTCCTGTTGAAGGAGCCACAGGTCCTGATAGAGGCTGAAGAGCAGTATGTAAGTGGATGTGTACGTTTCGGATGCCTTCAACCGGGCTGCGGTGATACTGCTGCGGATAGTATTCAGGTTGTCCTGCTCCATACTTGAAAGTCCCAGGGGGATGAAGATTGAAGTGCTTCCGCTCAGGCTGGTTTCTCCTGCAAATTCACCGTCTGTCTCCGAAGTGATCTTCAGTGACGGATCCAGATCGAAACGGATGTCCTCGGGAGAGACAGCTGCGCGAGCTTCTGCTTCGAGAATTTGCACCTCCAAGCGCGCGGACTGCATGTCATAGTTCTCTTCGATCGTGCGCAATACTTCATCAAAGTTTAGTCCGAATAGCGGCGCACTCGTCAAGGCCGCCAATAGTATCAGAACCGTAAAAGCTGTCCTTTTCATTCGTTCATATCCTCCGTTCGTTACAGTTCCCTGCGTTCGGGAAGGTATTCTTTTGTCTCAATGATTTTGACACCCATTCCTTCTCTCAGGTAGCTTTGACCCTGCAGCACCAGGAGATCTCCTTCCTCGAAGGCTCCGCTGACCTGTAGAAGACCGCCTCTCGATTGTCCGGTCGTGACCGGGATCTTACGGGCCGTATTGTCCTTTACCAGGTAGATAAACTTATCGGCCCCATCCTGTATAAGGCTTTCCCTGGGAATGATAAAATTGGAAGTCATCTGAGCTATGCGAATCTGCGCTTCCATCAGCATTCCGGGTAGAAGCCTTTGATCTGGATTGTCGAGCCGGGCAGTCACCTCATAGGACCGGTTTATGTCCGAGATGATTCCTCTCCCTGTTACAGTCCCCTTCAGGGAATACTCGGGACCGGAGGCCTGTTTCGCCAACACCTCGCTCCCCGTCTGTATCCTGGTAATGATATTCTCCGGGACCCGAACGGACAGCGAGAGGTTTTCTATATCCACAACCTCGACAAAGTCGGAGCTGGTTATCTGCTCGCCGGCGGTAAAGGTGATTTCCGATACATACCCGCGGCCGGGACTCGCGACGACGTTTGTTCTGAGGTTTTCACGGAGTTTTTCCAGTTCAGTGGTTTTTGCCAAGCGAACCTTCTCATACGCGATACGTGCTTCTTCCCACGCCTTTTTAGCGCTGTCGTTCTCGGCTTTTGTTATGAGGTCCCGCTGGTACAGGGAATCGGATGATTCGTAATTTGAAAGTGCTTCGTTCAAGCGTATCTGCGCAAGTTCAAGTTCGGCATTCCACTTCTCGTTCACCAGTTCGATCTCACGGACGAGGTCGCTGTCGTCGAGGGAAAAAAGGAGGTCCCCCTCTTCCACGAAATCACCTTCGCCGATATACAACGAGGCTACAATTCCCGGAACAAGGGGAGAAACCCTCTGTTCCTGGCCGGCCTTCAACTCGCCGAGCCCGTAGTAATACAGGGTGATCGGGGCACGTGTGAGCTCACCGACGACTACTGAAATCATCGGGCTCTTTGAGGAAGGCGCCGCGGGTTCAGCCGCCTGTGGTGCTGCCGGTTCCTCGGCCGTGACTGGGAACGTTCCTGCGGTTCCATCGGGATTCTCCTCCATGTACACAGCCCAGGCTTCCTTCTTTTTAGCTTCGTCGAAGCTGTCCCATTTCTCCTGAGTCGCCTTTGAGCCCGGAGGCGGTACGGAAAGGTCGGGTTTGACAGTCACGTTTTCAACAGGAATGCTTTCCCGGGAGACCGAAGTCTCTTGAGAAGGAACGTCTTCCTGGCATGAAACGGCGAAGAAGGTAAAAACTGCAACGAGAGCGGCGAGTCCTATTGTCGAAAGGATCCTTTTAGTTGACATTCTTGTTCTCCTCTATTTCATCGTCGTCGGCAACGAAGATCGGGATTTTTTTCTGGAATTCTGATTTGAGATAGTCCGCGTTTTTATAGATGAGCGGAAGCACCAGCAGCGTCAGTATAGTTGAAGCGAGCAGCCCGGAGATGAGTGAAATGCTCAGCTGGGCGAAGTTTTCATCCCTGAATGCAAGGGGCAGCATTCCTCCAATGGTAGTCAGGGTAGTTGCCAGAACGGGGGCAAAACGTGACCTGCCCGCGTCTGAGAGGGCTCTGAAAATATCCATGCCGTTCATTCGGTTCCGGTTTATAGTATCCATCAGCACGATAGCGTCGTTCACGACGATCCCAACCAGCGCGATAACCCCCATGAAGGCGTACAGGCCAAAATTGTTCCCTGTAACCAGCAACCCTATGAAGACCCCGATAATGGACATCGGCACTGAAACCAGGATTATCAGCGGCTGGGTCAGGGAGTTGAACTGGATCGCGAGGACCAGAAACACCACCAGCAGCGCGAGGATGAAATTAATTGACATGGTATTCAGCGAGGCATCGAGGTCAGCCGCATCGCCACCCCATGTATAATCGACTCCCGGCGGAAGGGAAACATCGGCGGCAAGCATGTCGAACTGCCGCACAACGTCCCTGATGTTCGCCCCGGCAAGCAACTGCGCGCTGACAGTGATGGTCCTGGCTCCATCGATATGATTTATAGTACCCCGGCCGCTGGTCGGCACAATCGAAGCGAGATGAGTCAGAGGCACCCGGGTTCCGTTTTTCAACTCTACAATGATTTTATCAAGATCGTCCACGGAATCTATCTTATCTTTGACGACACCGATCTGGAGGTTGATCTCCTCCGGACCGGACCGCAAGGAACCGGTGTAGATCCCCGAGATGATATTTTTGACCGTGTTCCCGAGGAGAGTCGAATCCACTCCGAGATCCGCGGCAACCAGACGATTCGGTATAATCTGGACTTCCGGATAGCCCCGCTCTAAATCGGAGCTCGTGTTGCGGACTCCGTCGATCGAACCGAGTATCCTGGCGAATGACCGCGCTGCACCGCTGAGATTATCAAGATCGTCTCCCGAGATATGTATCTGCACAGGGGAATTTGCGTTTTTTCCGCCCGCGGAGGTGCCGATGGCAATCTTCACTCCGGGGACCTGGGAGAATTCCTTCATGAGCTGGGGGAGCATCTCCTGTGTGGTCCAGCTCCTGCGGGAAGGCGGCAGAAGGTTGAGAACGATCTGCGCCTCCCTGACCGTATTCCCCCCGATCTCGGAATAGACGGATTCTATGCCGTCTTTTTTCAGAACGATGGATTCGATTTTTTTCGTTATTCCGTCGGTGTCGTCGAGGGAGCTGAATTCGGGAGTGAGAAGATTTATGTAGAGGGTCGATTCGTTCATGACCGGAAAGAGTTCTATCTTGATAAGGCCGAGGGGAACGGTCGATACCGCGGCTACGAATAGGAGCGCCATTATTATCGGCAGAACTACCGCATATTTTCTGTTGCGGAGCAGACGGTCGAGAAATGTTTCATACACCCTCGCAATAGACCCGAAGGCATCGATTCTCCGATACCGAGCATACGAACGTACCACCATGATCGCAGACATCACCAGGGCCGTAAACAGAGAGAGAAGACCAGGCTTCCCATCGGTCAGAAAAGCGAGGGAAAAGAGAGAGACCACCAGTACACCCTCGATTATCTCCTTCATCAGCGAAAACTGCTTCTTCTCCTCTCCAGGGACTGACCGCGACAGCCAGCGGGAACTAAGAGTAGGAGTTATGGTCAGGGCAATCAGCAGGGAGGAGCCGATTATGAATATGACAGTCAGAGGAATAACACTGATGATCATCCCTATCCGGCCCTCCATCAGCGCCAGTGGGATGAAGGCCGCCATAGTTGTCAGAGTGGCGGCGAATATCGCCGGGGCGACCTCAGCGGTTGCCTCCCTGGCGGCCTGCTTCCGGGAAAGTCCCTGTTTTCGAAACAGCGCGACATTTTCCACTACGACGATTCCGTTATCCACCAGAAGCCCCAGAGCGATAATCATTGCAAGCAGGGTCATGGTGTTGAAAGTCATCCCGGCCTGATTCAGGGCAATAAAGGCAATAAACAGAGAGAAGGGAATAATCAATGCCGTTATAATCGCTTCCTTCAAACCGAGAAAAAGAAACAGCACCAGAATAACGATCAGCATACCGGCGGCGGCATTGCTGAGCACGTTGGATAGATCGCTTCGCACCGAAACTGCGTCGTCCTGGATAACCAGAATATTCAGTTCAGGCGATATCCCCGGAAGATTTCCGTCGGCGATCAATGATTTCACCGCTTCGCTCGGCCCGATGATATCTGATCCTCCATCCCGGTAGAGAGAGATGGTGACCGCGGTTTTCATTTCAGCGCTATCACTGCCGAGCCCCACTGCGCGGCGGGAATAACTCGAAGGTGTCTGATATGTCTCTTCAACAGTCGCTATGTCCTTGAGAAGAATGACTCCGCCTCCCTGCAGAGGGATGGTAGTCTGTCGTACCTGCTGGACATCTGAGTAGGCTCCCAGTACTCTGATATAATGATGGATTCCGTCGAGTACGGCGTCGCCGGCAGGCGTATCCTTGTGCGCAAGCCGTATGGTCTGTGAAATATCTTCTGCCGACAGATTGAACTCGGCCAGCCTGGCCGGATCGATCGTTATTCTAATTTCCGGTACGAGAGAACCGGAAATGTTCACGTCGCTCACACCGCTGAGCCCCTGAAACTCGTTGGCAAGCAGATCTGCGGATTCCTTGAGCTGCAGGGGCGTCACATCTCCGCTGAGACTTACGACCATAAAAGGCCTGTTTGCAGTCGTGGATACTTTAATGGTTGGCGTTTCCGCACCCTCGGGCAGATCACGGACAGAGTCGACCGCCCGACGGACAATGTCCAGCGTATCGTTCAGATCCACCTCAGGGTAGAAATCGAGCTGCAGTTCAGCGCGGCCTGCCCTGGATGATGAAGAAATCGTTTCGATCTCATCGATTCCGAGCAGGACGGCTTCCAGCTTGTCGGTAACCAGTGTCTCGACGTCTTCAGGCGAGGCGCCTGGATAGACAACATTCACTCTTGCCAGTGGAAAAACGATCTCCGGTTTCGATTCCCGCGGTAAAATACTGTAGAAATAGATGCCGAGAATGGCAAGAATCGTCATTCCGATGTATACAATTCTGTATTTATCTATACTTATTGAAGATAGACGGCCAAGCAGATTAATTTCTTTGTTCATCTGTGCTCCCTGAAATAATTACAATAAATATAGTATTATTTTAATGTTAAAACAAACTTATGTTTTTCCCTTTTCATTCAGGTGATTGACGATAGTGTCTAACTAAGTCAGCAACTGGATGACTCTTCTATCAATCACCGGAGCCTTAACATCCACTGAATGGAAAGCTCCGGCAGAACCGGGATGTCGTCCCGCCACCCTGAATCCCGCTGGTACTCGAACAGGCAGAACACGCCCGTCTTCAGACAGAGAACTCCGCCGCCCTTGAATCTCCGGCCCCATACCAGGCTCGCTCCGGGGGCCCATCCGGCGTATGGATCGTCGATCATCGGGTCCCAGTCCACGACGTTGTCTTCGAAGACATCGAAGTAGGCGATTGGGAGCCCGAACTCGAGGTCCCACTGGAACCGGTTGTCGATGTCCTTCAGGTGATAAATCCCGAGAAGCTCATATCCGACAAGGGTGATCCCGCCGACGGAGAGACCGATCCCCCCCTTCACACCCCACTCGGGCGCCAGACTGTACTCGGTACCTGCTTTCAGGACCATCATCTGATCGAACTCGAGATAGTGCCGCCATCTGCCTTCTCCGAACCGGGACTCGCTGAAAGCGCTGACGCTGCACAGCAGGAGGAAAACGATAATTACCTTTCTCATTTCTGACCTCCCGATTCAATTATACTCCCATATCTCCCGTCGTAAAAGCCGTCAATATGGAACAATCCGCACGATCGGAGACACTGCATATCGTTTAAGTTGCGAAAAAAAGATTCTCATTCTATAGTTAATCTATCAGAATTCTGGAGCACACTTTGAGTGAAGGATTAGCGGGTAAGACCCTCCTACTGGTAGAAGACGAATTGCTAATAGCATTGGATGAGCAGGCCCTCCTTCAGAAGCACGGGTTCAGGGTAGTAACCGTTCACAACGCGGAAAAAGCCCTTCAGACAGTCCAGAACACCGACATCGATCTGGTACTGATGGATATCGATCTGGGACCAGGAAAAATGGATGGTACGAAAGCGGCTGAGGCCATCCTTGCGGTCAAGAACCTGCCCATCGTCTTCCTCACCAATCACACCGAGAAGGAGATGGTATCAAAGGTCAAAGGCCTTACCAGATACGGATATGTTCTGAAAAACGCGGGAGAGTTCGTACTGGTCGAATCGATCTCGATGGCCTTCGAGCTGTTTGATGCCCATGAACAGTTAAAAGCAGAGAATCAGGAAAGAAAAATAGCCGAACAGAAAATGGAAGAGACGGCGGAATTCTACCGCCATCTGATGGAAAACAGCATCGACGCGGTATACCTGCTGAGTGAGACAGGCAAGGTCCTGGCGGTCAACTCCGTGGCATGCAGAATGATCGGGTATTCTCGCGAAGAGCTGCTGAATCTTACCATCGATGATATCGATCCCAACTATCCGTCCCGTCAGTTCGTAGAATTCTGGGAAGGCAGACCGGAAGGGGCGACAATCCTGTTCAATACAGTACACAGACATCAGAACGGCTACCCGATCGACGTCGAGGTGAACGGTATCTTTTTCATCCTGAACGGCGAAAAATACCTCTACGGAGTAGCCCGGGATATTCGGGAGCGGAAGAGGAGCGAACTGGCATTGAAGGAGAGCGAGGAAAAATACCGGCGCATCTTCAACAATACTCCGAACCTGATCTCGGAAGTGGACTTCGACAGTTTCACAATTCTCAGCTGCAATCCCGCAATGGCCCGGGCATTCGGACAGACACCGGAAGGTCTTGAAGGGAAAGATGTCAGACTGATCATTCCGCCGGACGTGCTTAGAACGAGAGAGAGCTACGGTCTGAAAGCCCTCGAGACAGGCGAAATCCAGATCTTCGAGGACGAACGGAACGGCAGGCATTTTCAGAATACATTCATTCCCGTGGAGCACGACGGCCGCAGAATCGTACAGACTATAACAGCGGACATAACCGACTGGATCCAAACGCAGCAGCAGCTGAGAGATGCTGAACAGAGCTTTCGGTCCCTGGCGGAGAGCGCCGGCGTCGCTATTACCGTCATACAGGATGATGAATTACGCTACGTGAATTCGACCGCAACGGACATCAGCGGATATTCGAAGGAGGAGATGCGTCAGGGAGGAATCGGGAAGATGCTGGAGCGAATCCACCCGGATGATCGCGAGATGGTGCTGTCGCGTTATCAAGAGCGGAGAAGCAGCCGACTTAAGAACGACTCGGAGACGCTCTCTTTCCCTCCCCTCGAATACCGTCACGTACGTGAAGATGGAAAAATAATCTGGATCGAAGCCTATACATCAATCATCCAGTACGGGGGTGCTCCCGCCCTCCTTGTTATTCACAACGACATCACGGAGCGGAAAAATGCGCAGCAGTATCAGGAGTTCCTCATGAAGGAACTCAACCATCGGGTAAAAAACAGTCTGATGCTGATCTCATCTCTTATCTCCATGAAGAACGACGAAGTGGGCGATTCGGTCGATCTAAGCGACCTGCAGCGGCGCATCGATGCCGTGAGGATAGTCCATGAACAGCTGAACCGTTCCGCAGATATTTCCAGTATCAATCTGCGGGACTATATCACGGAACTGCTGTCCGCGGTCTTCTCCTTCGCCAGACAGAAGGTCAGGACCGAGCTCAGGATCGATGTAGAATCGCTGCCGACCAAAACCGCACTGGCAGTCGGGCTCATCCTCAACGAGATTGCGACTAATGCCCTCAAGCGCGGCTTTGCCGCCGACACCAAACCGCTGTTCTCTGTTGCCTTCGAAGCTGAACTCGAAGCCGGGATGTATACCATGACCATTTCGAATAACGGCCGGCCCTTTCCGCGGGAGATCGACCTCGACCATCCGGACACTATGGGCCTGCGGCTGGTAGCCGCCCTGATCGATCAGATCGATGGTTCCATACAGCTTCAGAAAGAGCCTGCCCCTGTATTCTCCATCCGCTTCCCCATGGAGTGAGACTTCGCCCTGTCCGTCGAACGGTTCGACGCATGGGTCGAACCGCTGAATTTCAGCCGGATAACGATTTTTTAATTCCTTTTATTATATGTATTTATAGAAACTCAAACTTCCTGGCACGAAATATGCTTACATATAGATAGTTGCAGTGTAAGGAGGTATAACATGAAGAAGATTGTATTGATTTTAATCGGCATCGGACTCCTGTTTTCATGCAACCTGAACATGGGCTCGGACCCGGACAATTACACAAAAACCGCCGGCGGCGGAGATGAGATAGACTACGAAGGCCAATACAGGACAGCGGTAATCCAGGAGACCTCGGCGCTTACTGAAGATTCAACACCGGAAGAGGTCTACAATGCCGGGACCGCTATTCTTGCTGCGAAAAACTCAAACAGCATAGATGCGGTCCGGGCTGTTGAGATTATCGAAGATGAAGTCGCCGCGGGCGAACAGAGAGACCTCCTGATCAATGTAGCAATCAACAACTATACCCTGCAGGACGTGCAGAGCGCCATGAACGGCGTCGCCGAGGATCCTGAAGCCGGCGTAGAGGCGGCCCTTTCCTTCGATGAGAATATCGACGAGGATTCCACGGCCCAGCTGAGCGGAGACGTTGAATGGACAGACGGGGTCAGCGGTTCGGGCCTGCGCTTTGACAGCGAGGGCGAGTATGTATCCCTGCCCGATTCGGAGAATCTGGATCTGATCGGTGAAGAGGCATCCATCGAGGTGTGGATCTACCCGGTGAACAACATCGCCGCCGCCGGCATTATTCACAAAGGTACCGCAACAGACTTCTCTGACGAATCCTACAGCCTGCAGTACAACAACCCCGGTCAGGTAGCTATGATTTTCACCAATGAATCCGGCACCGCCACCTATGTCATCTCAAACGAACCGGCTCTGGCGGAGAATCAGTGGCACCACATCGTGATTGCATGGAACATGAGCGAAGTCCATATGTACATCGACGGCGCCGAAGTGACACAGCTCAAGTACTACCAGAACGGCTGGAAGAGTTCGCTGCCGGCGGATTTTGCCCCCATTCGGGAC
>JBNGED010000060.1:0-9461 GCA_049975605.1 Sediminispirochaetaceae bacterium
CTGTTGGTCTTCTGTAGAAATGCTATCAGCATGAATCCTTCCTTATTCGAAAAAAATTGTTGTGAGCGGGCGGCGGGCCGCCGGGCCGCTGGGCCGCCGGGCCGGCCCCTTCGCGCGGCCGTCGAACTATCGCCCGGGCGGCGCTTCGAGCCGAATACTCAGCCCTTGATCACTGCCAGCGGTTCGAGCTTCACGAGTATCTTCACCAGGTCCTTCTGAAGCTCCATCACCTCGTCGATGTCCTTGTAGGCGCCCGCCGCTTCGTCCAGGTCCTTCGCCGAGCGCAGGGCGTGCACTATACCGTGCTCTTCAAGGCGGGACTGTTCCCGGCGGAGATCAAGCCGCTTCCGGGCTTCCCTGCGACCCATCACCCGTCCGGCCCCGTGGGAACAGGAGCGGAAGCTCTCCGGATTCCCCAGCCCTTCGACGATGTAGCTGCTGGTCCCCTGGCTTCCGGGGATGATGCCCCGCTCGCCCGCGCGGGCCGATGTCGCTCCCTTGCGGTGGACCACCACCACCCGTCCGAAGTGTTCCTCCACCGAAGCGAAGTTGTGGTGAATGTTGACCTGTTCACCGTATGTTACACCTGGAAAACGGCGATCGATCACACCCTGTACCCGCTCGAGCATCATACGGCGCGATTCGGCGGCGAACTCCTGGGCGAACTGCATCGCCGCCATATACTCATCCGCCTCCCTCGTTCCAAGAAAAAGCGGGGCCAGCTGGATATCCGGCAGCTTCAGTCCCGCCTCAGCAGCCTGATTCTTCGCCGCCCGGTAGTACTCCTTGGCAATCGTGTAGCCGAAATTCCGGCTTCCCGAGTGGAGCATGATCCATATACGCCCGTCGCTGCCCTTCTGCAGTTCGATGAAATGATTGCCCCCGCCGAGGGTGCCGATCTGATAACGAGCGGAATCCAGCTCCCTCCTGACGACCGCCGCATCAGGGGCACGTGAGAACCCTTCCCAGGATTGTTTTTGTCCGTGATGCCTGAAACCCTTCGGAATGAGGGAGTTGACCTCGGCGACTATGCGGACGAGGACGTCCCGGGGGATCCCCTCGAGGGAGGACGGTACGGCGTTCATGCCGCAGCCGATATCCACCCCGACGGCATTGGGAATAACCACGTCCCGTGTCGCCAACACTCCCCCGATGGGCATGCCGAAGCCCTCATGCGCGTCAGGCATGAGGGCGACATGGTGAAATGCATAGGGCAGATTGGCAATATTTCTGGCCTGCGCCAGGGCCCCGTCATCAACTGTATTGAGCCACAGCTTGATGGGGACCTTCTCGGTCCTTATCTCAAACATTACCCATCGTTGCCACCATTACGGCCTTGATGGTGTGCATACGATTCTCAGCTTCATCGAAGACCACCGAATGGCGGCTCCTGAAGACCTCGTCCGATACTTCCATCTCGGTGAGGCCGAATTTATCCTGAACGTCCCTGGCGACGGTGGTGTTGGTGTCGTGAAAAGCAGGCAGACAGTGAAGGAAGATCACGTCGGGATTCCCCGTCTTCTCGATCATCTTCATGTCGACCCTGTACGGTTCGAGCTGCTTGATCCTTTCTTCGTACTTGTCCTCCTCGCCCATGGAGAACCACACGTCGGTATAAATTGCGTCGGCGCCCTTCACTCCCGCGGCGATATCACTGGTGAACTCGATTCTGGCCCCGGAATACCGTGCCGCCGCTTCCATCTCTTTGACCAGCTCCTGATCGGGCTGAAGTTCCTTCGGCGCTACTCCCACGAAGTGCATCCCCATCTTGGCCGCTCCGATCATCAGCGAACGGCCCATGTTGTTGCGGGCGTCCCCCACGAATACCAGCTTGACCTTGTTGAGAGGCTTGGCAACATGTTCCCGGATGGTCATGAAGTCGGCCAGGATCTGCGTAGGATGGTACAGGTCGGTCAGTCCGTTCCATACCGGCACCCCGGAATACTGCGCGAGGAGCTCGACGGTCTCCTGTTTGAAGCCCCGGAACTCTATCCCGTCGTAGAAACGCCCGAGGACAATGGCGGTATCCTCCATCGACTCCTTCTTGCCCATCTGGCTGTTGGTGAGAAAGGTGACCTGGGCCCCTTCGTCGAATGCCGCGGTCTCGAATGCACACCTCGTACGGGTGGATGCCTTCTCGAAAATCAGCACGATATTTTTACCCCTCAGAAGGTCTCCCCGGATCCCGGCTCTCTTCTTCGCCTTCAGATCATCCGACAGATCCAGAAGAAAGCGGATCTCCTCCTGAGTGTAGTCTTTCAAAGTGAGCAGACTGCGTCTTTTTAGATTTACAGGCATGCTGTTACCTCCATAATAATCCTTTCCCTATTTATACTACTGATAGGATTTTTTATCCACACCCCCGCTTATTCACCGCGGATACTTGAGGAAAACGCCGGGCTGCGATACGTTCTATTCTATGAGAAACACCATGATCAGAGCGTGCGCCGCACTGCTCTTCGTACTGACAATCTCCTCCGGCCCTGCCGCCGCTCAGGAACCTGCCGACTCTCTGGAACAGCTGCCTGCCATAGAGGATCTTTTCGCTCCGCACACCATTACCGCCCTGGAGACGGAACGTACCGCAGGCGCCGACGGCATCAACCGCTTCTACACATCCGAAGGAGGCGCGCTGCACATGCCCGCGGTCTCCCTATCCGAGGACCTTCTCGATGCGGCCCTGGCAATCGATTACTCGGTCGGCGTCGAAACCCTCTTTCTCATCCCCTGGGATGAAGTCTCTCCGGATTTGGCCCGGCTCCCGGCCGACGAGTTCGAGCTGCGGATATACAATATTCTGAGGAGCGTGAGCAGTCTGGAAGGGATCGAGTACTACTCGGCGAGCAGGGAACGGATGCGGACATTGTTCGCCGAATGCTGGGCCATCGACAACCCCGACGACCGCACCCGTATTCCGGACCCTCTCGTGACGGCGGTTCCAGCCGAGGCCACGGTGTACATACACCAGAAGGACCTCACCTTCGGGAAGAACCTCTCCAGGGTCGAGTACCAGCATGACAACGGGAACTTTCGAATGGGAATCGTGAACCTGACCACCATGACCTATATGCTGTTTCCCATCGTCGGGAAGGAGAACATGTCCATGCAGATCCTGGTGATCCCCGGGCGCGAGGGCATTCTCTTCTACGGTCTCAATACGGTCAAGGTCCTGGATCTGCCGATTTTTTATAAAAAAATGGAGTCTTCCTTCACCAACCGGATGATAGCGCTCTACAACTGGTTCCTCGGGGAACTGGGGGACTAAGCCCGGGGCGGCGCGACCGGGTCATTCGCGCAAACGGGCTCCTTCCTCCCCTGCATCAGCACTCGCTGTGGCCGCAGGAATGGCACTTCTTGCAGCCTTCGATCGAGACGAAGGTTGCGTTCCCGCAGACCGGGCAGATATCGGCAGTCGGATTCTCGAAGGAGAGGGAATACTGCTTCCTGGCGGTCTCCTCCTCTTCATCCGGCAGCACGGGATAGTCGTGATTCTCCTGGCTGTCCCTGCCGAGGTGTTCTACGAGCGCCTGGGCGACCGCGTCGGGCAGACTCATGACCCGGTTCTTCCCGAAGCCCCGCTGGCGGCCCGAACCGATGCTGCGCAGCTGGGCGATGACGTTCTCGGCCCGTTCTTCGGGAGTCAGCGAGCTGGGCATCCGCAGTATCAGACTGATCAGGCGTCCCAGCCCCTCGGCGTCGGCGGCCACGTCGGAGCCGACCTTCGCTACGTTGATAAAGATCTCGAAGGGTTCGTTGGTATGCTCCCCGTCGCTGTTCACCGTAATATAAGCCGTCCCGATGGGTGTGTGCTTGCGATAGGTCGTACCGTTCAGGACCGTCGGGCGGACCCTCGACTTCAGAGCTTCGGCGGGAATTTTGGACGCCGCCTCCTTTTCCTCCGTCTTCTCTTCTTCCTTCTTCAGATTCAGAACCTGCTCTTCCCTGGAACCGTCACGGTATATGGTGCCGCCCTTGCAGCCGAGGTCGTACATCATCTCGTAGAGCTCTTCGGCCTGCTCAACGGTGTAGTGGTTGGGCATGTTGCTGGTCTTGGAAATGCTGGAATCCACCCACCGCTGGATCGCTCCCTGTACCCGCACGTGCTCCTCGGGGCTCAGGTCCATGGCCGTCACGAAGAAGTCCGGCAGCTGATCGCCGTTGTTCCTGCTGCGCCATTCATCGTACACATCAACCCGCTCCACGTGGGAGCCCATCCTCCCTCTGCGCTCCCACTCCCAGAAGTAGTAGGGTTCGATACCTGTTGAGGTGCCGACCATGGTCCCCGTGGTGCCGGTAGGCGCCTGGGTGAGGAGGGTCACATTGCGGATGCCATTCTCCCGCACCGCTTCGCGGACCTCTTCGGGCATGCCCTTCATGAAGCCGCTCTTGAGGAACTTCTCCGCGTCGAAGCGGGAAAAGGCTCCCTTCTCCCCGGCATATTCCGCGCTGGCCAGGTAGGCCTCCACCGCGATGAATTTGTACAGTTTGTCGAGAAAATCGGTGGACTCTTCGCTTCCGTACCGTATCTTCAGCCGGATCAGCATCTCCGCCAGCCCCATTGTGCCGAGTCCGACCCGGCGTTCGGACTGCTGCTGGAGACGGTTCGCTTCGAAAAAGTAGGGAGTATTGTCAATGACATCGTCCAGAAAACGCACGGCGTAGCGGACGGCCTTGCCGAGATTCTCCCAGTCCACCTTGCCCTTCTTCACGAATCTGGCCAGGTTGATCGCACCGAGGTTACAGACACCCCACTGCGGCAGTCCCTGCTCGCCGCAGGGATTGGTACAGTTGATCTTGGCGTAGTAGTAAGAGTTGCTGAGAGCATTGTATCTGTCGATGAAGAAAATCCCCGGTTCGGCGCTGGCCCATGCGCTCTCGATGATGCTCTTCCAGATCTCCCGGGCTTTGACAGTACGGTAGGTGACGACCTTTTTACCCTTGGCGCGCCAGTCGGCAAGATCTCCGTCCCACAGAACATCGTAATCCGGATCGTCGGTGTCGGGGAAGCAGAGCTCCCACATGTCGTCTTCCTTCACCGCCTTCATGAAATCATCGGTGATTCCGACACTGATATTGGCATTGGTTATACGGCCTGCCGCCCGCTTGCTGTTGACGAACTCGAGGACATCGGGGTGCCAGACATTCAGGATCAGCATCAGCGCCCCGCGGCGGCTGCCGCCCTGTTCGATCAGCCCCGTCACAAAACTGTAGAGCCCTCCCCAGGAGACTGAACCGCTCGATCGGCCGTTGACTCCCTTCACATAAGCGTGGTGGGGACGGAGACTCGAGAGATTGATGCCGACGCCGCCGCCCCTGGACATGATCTCGGTCATCTGGGTGAGGGTCTCCATGATTCCGCCCCGGCTGTCTCTCGGCGAGGGAATAACATAACAATTATAGTAGGTCAGATTCTGGTCCGTTCCCGCCCCGGTGAGTATCCGTCCTCCGGGAACGAATCTCCAATCCTCGAGGATCCACTCGAAGCGCTCACGCCACAGATCCCGTACTTCTTCGGGCTCCTCTTCGGCAATACCGCCGGCTACCCGGGCGATCATCTGGTCCGGCGTGCTTTCCACCGGTTTATCGATATGCTCGAGCTGTTTCTTGACGACTGTTCCGTCCTCGAGCTGCACATCTACATTCGTCTCATCGACGGAACTCACTGAACCCACCTCGCGCTGACCGGTCTGCGGATTGGTCATCACGATGACCAGGTCTCCAACCTTCAGTGAGTCCTTCTTCGCATCCTTCAGGGCGTACCGATCCAGGAAAATTTTACGCCCCAACGGTTTCAATGAGTTTTTCACTGTTTCTGCCACTGTTCCCCTCCCGTGTGGTCGGCCCCGATGGGACCCACCTTTCTACCTTAATGCGAAAACTTCCGAGGATCAAGCACCGACGGTATTGTTCTGAGCTGATTGCATTCGCGCCCCTAGTATAGTACTCTTCTCAACTGTGAAGGGAAACGTCTTCTTCGTAGTATCGACCCTTGTTCTCAGCATAGCATCTCTGGGAATGGAACTCGCCTACCCCGGAACGGTACTCTCCACGATCGCCTGGTACCTGGATTTCGTAATCGTCGTTCTCCTGATCGCTGAAGTGACAATGGAACTCCGCGGCGCCGGGCGGCTCAGGACGTATCTGAAGCAGAACGGGGCATCCGCCGTCTTCCTGCTCATCTTCCTGGTCCTCTTCGTCTACACCAAGAGCATCGATATCGCCGCCCTGCAGGGCCGTTTCGGAGGCATCAGCCGGGGCGTGATCGTACTCCGGAATCTCTTCATCATCCTGAAGGTATTCAGCCGGATCAAGAAGCTCTCGGCCTTCTTCGAAGGAATTACTACCAAGCCTTCTCAGACTATTCTGCTGAGCTTCCTTATGGTGATTCTCACCGGATCACTCGTTCTTATGCTCCCCTTCACCACCGTTGCCCGCGGCGGAATGCACTTCCTGGACGCCCTCTTCACCGCAACGTCGGCGGTGTGCGTCACCGGCCTGATAGTAGTCGACACTGCAACGTATTTCACCCTCTGGGGACAGCTCGTGATCCTGATCCTGATCCAGATCGGGGGCTTGAGTATCATGGCCATAAGCTACTTTACCCTCTTCTCCATACGTCAGAAGGTCTCGGTACAGGACAAGCTCCTGCTGAGCTACATGCTGAACGAGAACAATGTTTCACTGCTGTCCCGCCGGCTGCGGACCATCATCATGTCCACCTTCATCATCGAAGCTATAGGAACGCTCTTTCTTCTTCTGCCTTTCAGGCAGACCGCCGGGAACTGGAGCGAAGCGTTGCTGCTGGCGGTATTCCACTCGGTATCGGCATTCTGCAACGCGGGATTTTCCCTTTTCACTACCAGCCTGGAAGAATTCCTCGGTAATCCCGCGGTGAATTTCACCATCGCGCTGCTGATTATCGCCGGAGGAATCAGTTTCGCGGTCATCACCGACTTTTTCAGGATCCTGAAGCTTCGTATCAGGGCCCTCTTCATCCCCGTCGCGGGGGCCCGTGAGATGATGACCCTCAACACCTACGTCGTAGCGTGTATCACCCCGGTCCTCATTATCACCGGTATGCTGCTCTTCTACGGTCTGGAGCACAACACCGCGCTGGCTTCCCTGCCCCTCGGGCAGCAGTACCTGGGGGCCTTCTTCCAGTCCGTCACGCTGCGGACCGCCGGATTCAACACCATTCCCATAGGGGACCTCACCACGACGACCCTGCTGGTAATGATGCCCTTCATGTTCATCGGCGCCGCTTCTGGGAGCACCGCCGGCGGAATCAAGATCAACAACCTTGCGGTGATGTACGGCTACCTCAAATCGATCCTCCTGAACAGGGACTCCGTCACAATCAGGCGGAACTCTCTCAGCAGGACACAGGTGAACAAGGCCTTCCTGGTCTTCCTGTTCGGAATTTTTTCCATTACATTCGGAACAATAATCATGAGCGCCACCGAAGAGGCCGAGCTGGCCGATATCATGTTCGAAGTCGTTTCGGCCTTCGGCACGGTCGGATTATCCACCGGTATTACCCCGGTCCTCTCCGCCGCGGGCAAGATAGTCATCGTGGTGCTGATGTTCATAGGACGGCTCGGACCGCTCACGATACTCGCGGCCGCCGCGCAGCCGGAGAAGCGCATCCGGGTATCATACCCCAGGGGAGATGTTATGTTATGATAGATGTTAGAAGGAGCAGTTAGATGGACAAAGTATTTGCCGTATTCGGTCTGGGCGCATTCGGCCGGCAGCTGTGCGCGACCTTCATGGAGAAGGGAGCCTCGGTTATCGCCATCGACAACCAGGGAGAACTCATCGAACGGATCAAGGACGAGGTGACCCACGCGATCCGGATAGACTCCACCGATGAGGAGTCCCTCGACCAGGTACCCCTGGAAGACGTCGAGACCGCCATCGTCGCCATCGGCGACAATGTCGAAGCCAGTATCCTCACTACGGCCCTGCTCAAGCGTAAAGGGATCCCGTACATTCTCTCACGGGCCATCTCCGAACTGCACATGCAGGTACTGCGTCAGATCGGCGCCGACGAGGTGGTGAACCTCGAGATCGATGAGGGCCGGCGGATCGCCCAGCGCCTGGTGGCCCCTGAGATCATCGACCGGACAAGCCTCGGAGAGTCTCTCAGCCTGGCGGAACTGAAGGCCCCCAAGAGTCTGCTTGGCAAACCGCTGATCAAGCTCGACCTTCGGAGCCGCCACCGGATCAGCATCGTGGTTATCAGACGGACCCAGCTCACGGTGGACGAGATCGGGAACCCCACCCGCAGCGAACAGGCCGTCTTCCCGACCGCCGACACAGTCCTCGAAGAGGAGGACATCTTGCTGGTAGTCGGGAAGACCGACGACATAGAGGAATTCACGGAGTTGTAAGATGATCTTTATTCCACGGAAACTGTTCAAGCTGTATATCTTTCTCTCCATCAGTATCCTTCTGGCCATCGGTATAGCGGCCTACGCGGTTTTTTCCCCCCAGATAGAATATTCACCGCTCCGTCAGAAGATTATCGCCGAATGGTTCCTCTTCGGCACCATTGTCGGTACATGTGTGCTGGTCCTGCTGGCCGTCAGGATAGCGACCATCCGCAGCCGGATCAAGAAGGAGCTGGGCCGTATCCGGTCCATGAGTACCTATGTCTCCCTCTCATCCCAGCTGAAGTCGCGCAGGCTGCACGAGCTCGGTCCCCTGCTGAGCGATCTGTTCATGCAGGTCTCCAGGATCAATGAACGTCAGTCCCTGAAGATGAGCGCCCAGCATTCGCTGCTCGATTTTCTCTCATCCAACGTTCAGGCGCCGATCGCGGTCACCGACCTCTTCGGTCGGATTCTCTACATAAGCAATGAGTTCGGTAAGAAAATGCACATGGAACGGGAAGACCTGATCGACGGCAGCATCGAGAACCTCATCTCCAATGTGTACATGCAGCCGATCGTCAGCAGCATCGAGACCCGGCGGACCTACCGAAAGGAGCAGAATGACGACATAGACTTCAATGTCTTTCCGATCTACAACCGGGAACGGGAGCCCACCTACCTGCTCTTCGATCTGCGGGACAGCTCGAGCTTCAGCCAGACCCTCGGAACAGGTACCCCGGGCACTGCTGAAGGGGAATCCCGGCGGGCCGCAGGCACCTTCGGCAAATGGAAGACATTGAACCGTTTTATCGGCCGTTTCATGAACGGACTGCATTCCCGCGCTCGAGATTGACAGGGACGGAAGCCGGTCATTAGTATTAAGGGTGAGTAAAGACGTATGTATATTAAAAAGAGACATCACATTGTAAGGTCATTTCTTGAAGACCGAAACATGGCTGCCTCCCAGATCGATATGGAGAAGGGAGTGCGGCATTTCAGAGAGGAGATGAAAGCCGGCTTGAACGGGTCCGGTTCATCCCTCCAGATGATTCCAACCTATATAAGCGCTGAAGGCAGCATTCCCCG
>JBNGED010000061.1:0-9387 GCA_049975605.1 Sediminispirochaetaceae bacterium
TCACCGTCCCTGCCGCTATTCCCGCCGCCAGGGTCAGATCCTGCGCGCCGCCGCTAATCGAAGCAATCGTGATATTTCCACCGCCCGAGTCAAGTGTTGCCGCATTCGCCAGGGTCAGAGCACCAAAATCCATAGGATCCCCGGAGGCAGCTACTGTGCCTGCGATATTCGTCCCGCTCGGCCCGGCGCTTGCATCGAATCCTCCGTTGAAGGTCATGCTATCGGTCGCTTCATTGCCGATGGTAAGCGAGCCGGTGTGATCGAAGGTCACCAGGTTGCTTATCGTTGTCGTCTGGCCTCCGGCCCCCATATTGAACTCGAGATCGAAGGCTTTATTCGCTCCGATGGAAAAAGCGGTCGCACTGAAACCGCCGGAAAAAGTCAACGTATTCGCTGTTTTATCACCTGTGACGGTTCCGAGGGTCGAACCAGTCAGATCGACAGTCTGATTCAGACCTCCCGTAAAACTTACAGTTCCGGTCCCCGTCATGGTCCCCGCCGTATATGCAACATTTCCGGCAACGTCCAGACTATTCGCACCAAGGTCGAGCGCACCCTGGGTCCTACTCAGATTACCCGTCAAAGTCAGATTGGATACCGCAGTTGCTGTTCCTCCAGCTTTGTCGATTGTTAGATCACGAAGGGTGGAACTTCCGATATCGATCTGCTGGTTTGCCGTGCCGCTCAGGACAACGGCGCTCCCGGCGGTAGCAGCATCGATTGTACCTGCATTTTCCAGATCGCCCTGTACGGTCAGGGTAAACCCCGCCAGTTCAAGACTGGCGCCTGTTTCGATCGTAAGATCATCCAGCAAAGCCGTATCTACATCCAGAACAGGCTGGTTGGTAACATTCTTGATAACCACGGGATCGGAATCGACGGGAACACTGCCACCGGACCAGTTCGTTCCGTCGTTCCAGCTTGTATCAGTCGTACCGAGCCAGACTACTTCGCTTAGATCCTGCACTGCCACTACCTTGTCATCCTGTACCGGATAGGTCAGCGAGCCGTCGTAATCCAGCAGCATGTTCCCGCTTCCGGTAACGGTTCCGGAGTCTACCTGGACAACAGAGAGAGTGAGCGTCTCATCGAGGGCAAAATCCCCGGTTATCGGTATCGTAATCGTATTCCCGGCCACCGTTACTACACCTACAGTGCCTGTTCCGGAAGGAGTAGCAGTCGGGGCCGCGGAAAAGACGGTGTCCGAAAGCACTGCCGGCAGTTGGACCCGCAGCGTCTCTCCGCTCGCCAGAACTGGGGATGCGCCGCCTTCTTTCTCAGTAATCACGATATTCGCCAGGCCGGCATTGGTCTGACTGATATCGACCGTAGTGTTGGAAACCGAGCTAATGGTCGGTGCGAAAACATTGGAAAACACAATCTGCCCGGAATCATTCGCCACGGTATTGTCGAGATCATCATCCAGAGCGGATGCTCCCGCAAGATTGCCGTCGGTTTCTAAATTGATTGTGACCGTTTCGGCCGCCGTGTCGCCGACCGTGAAAGTCGCGATACCGCTGGCATCTGTATCCACTATTTCACCGTTCGAGCTGCCGTTAATAATTGCGCTCCCGCTGGTGGTGACATACACTGAACGTGAATAGGGGACCGGATTACCGTCGTCGTCCACGATCTGAATGGTAACCGTCTCCGTTGAATTCACCTTTGCAAGTCCGTCTTCGAGGGTCAATACCACATGATCTGCCTCGGCCGGTGTGTATGAATCCGCATAGGTTCTATAAATCTCGGCGGGACTGGTCCCCTCGTGCCAGAACTCGCTGGTATTGATAGAAGGTTCGTCACCGTCGGCTTCTGTCAGTTCCAGCCGCCAGGTTCCGTTGGTCTGCCCTGTTACGGAAAAACCCGAAAACGTTGTTAGATCGTCGTCGGACCGATTCACCGCTCCAAGGGGGGTGCCGTCCTTGTTATACGCCGCCGCCTGGTCTTCATCCGGAGGATCCGTGGCGTCATTGTCATAATCGAAATTGTAGAATCTGATATCCCCAGTCGCATTGTCAGGAACAAAAGGGTGGAGGTCCCATGTGCTGCCTATCCTGTTGAGGATTGCCAGTGTCCAGTCGTAGGCGAAAGATCGAATCGATGCGATCCCCGAAGGGTCTCCGCTGCTCGAGAAGGAGACATCGAGCTGGAACCCGTTCTTGTCATTGCCACCGGCTTCGGCAACGACTTTGAAGTAATACTTGTTCCCGATGTGCTCACCCTGGCTCGGAGATACACCGTTGAAGTAATTCCAGCCGTTCTCATTGGTGTAAGCTTGAGTGTCCAGTACGGTACCCGTCGTCGCCTCGGCAAGACTCGCGAAGGTCAACTGCCGTGAAATAGAAGAGGAAATGGTACCTGATCCTCCGACCAGATAATAGTTCCAGTTGGGACCCGCTGCACCCTGATCGGGATTGTCAGAGGCCGGCGTTAATATATCGATTCCTCCGTGGTTGACCGCGAAATAGAGTGTTGAATCTATAGTATCCGGTACTTCGAAGAATGCGACCATATAAGAATCCCGGTCGCCGTTGGATGTATCGCCAGTGGTCTGCAGATAATTACCCGATCCCGAGGGAATCCGGCTCTGCCCGAATACAGGCATCGCCGCAAGCAGCAGAGTAGCGAGTACAACTATTGAAACAGCCAGTTTTTTCTTCATCGTATTCCCGTATGGTTACATTATATCTTTACTATATCGTATCTTGTTTGAGATTTCATTATGTAATTTTATATTGACTGAAAAAAATGGAGGTGAACTATGCAAATCGGCGGATAATCACTATTTCATGTTGAAATAAAATGCAGAGTGATCACGAAATCTTCGGATTTAAGGCCATGCTCGTCCTCGGTCCAGACGGTGATTACAAGATCTCCTTCAGGTGCTCCGTTCGCGATGAGGATTCCATTCACCTCGTCAAGTGTAAGGTATGGAGGAAGAGAGCTGCTTTTAAACAGAACATTATCACCATCAGGATCCAACTGGGATCCCGGCGCTTCTGTTATAAGAGGAACCTGTTGATTTGGAAGGCCATACTCTACATCCGCCTCAGCCGGACCAATCACTGCATAAGGGGGCGAATTCGAGGTTCGACACCCTGCAACCGACACCAACATGAGAATTAAAAGTATGGAAATGATTCTATTGCTACTGAACATTCTACCCCTCCTTGTAAGGGATAGAGAGCATCCCTCTACAGGAAGGTATCGAAGTCAGCAGCGGCTAATCCGTCTTCTTCCTAACCGGACCTCACGACACCACGAAATGGAGCGTGATCACGAACTCCTCCGACTTCAGTCCGGTTGCATCTTCTATCCAGACGGTAGCATCTATATCGTACTGGCTTCCTGTATAGGGAGCACCTCTTACACTAATAACACCCGTATCGGGGTCCAGCGTCGCATATTCGAATCCGGATGAAGTAGTCAACGGCAGCGTACTGCTGTGAAAGGTTATGTTGTCCTCTGCGGGGGCATCCGTTATCAGAGTAACAGTCTGTATAGCGCCGATCCCCTGTTCGAAGCTTGCCTCTGCGGGACCGATAACCGGATATGGATAGACATCAGGAGGCGGAGCATTCGGATCCCGATAGTTAAGATACCAGTCCTTCTTGACTTCGCCCTTGCTCGTGCGCCACTCGGTGAAGTCGGGGTAGTAGTCTTCGATCCGCTTGGTCTCCTCCGGCGGGGTCCACTCGGCGGGTACCAGGAGGCCCCACGGGAAGTTGTTGCCGTCCAGGTAAACGGCGCCGGGGTTGATGGACCATCTGAGGGTCTCTTCGCCGACCAGGTGAATGTCATGCCCCGTGTTCAGAACGAGGAGGTAGGGATTGAAGGGAGAGCGGTCCACGTTCACTTCGCCTTTGTCGGGATCGATATTCTGGACTTCGTCGAAGGTCACTGTGAAGGAGACGGTCTCACCCACGGCTTTGTCGGTGTTGAGGAAGACTGGCACTTCGAGGGGCGCTTTGAGGCCCTTCAGAGAAAATGTCCTTCTATATCCGCGCAAGTTGAGATATTCGCCTTCCACGCTCACGGTGTCCTCCGCGTCTTCGAAGGTATCGAGACGTATACCGAATAGGTGGTTGTAACCCGCAATCTTCTCCCTGCCGGTCACTGCGAACACAATTCTGCTAAGGTCCTCACCCTCGGCATCGACGTATTCGGTGATATTGTAGAGGGCGATGAAGTCGTTGTAATCGGCGTCGCCGGCATCCGCGTGACCGAAGAGGTCTTCGTAGGCCACAGAGAGGTTCCCCTCGGCCGGTATCCTGATCGCATAGGCTTCGTCAGGATCATCGGGACTTATATCCTGATCATCGGGTACGCCGTCGCCGTCGCGGTCATTCTCAAGGGCTGCGTCGCGTGCAGCGATCACCCCTGCAGACTGGAGCATCGCGATGGTGCGCTCGATCTTCTCGTACTCCACCATCTCCTCGATCTCGACGGTGCGCGGCTCGAAGCCTGCAGCTTCCAACATGAGCGTCATGTCCTCCGGCGCGGCCGGGAGAAACACCTCTGCGGAGAGGGTGCCGTCGTCACCGATGAGACCTTCATACACGAGGTTCCCCTCTTCATCCCGCAGCGTGAGGAAAACATCCGCCGCGGACGGATCGAGCAGTCCGATCTCTCCGTCTTCATCCGCGGATGGACCGTACAGGTCGACATTCACCGTCATTTTTACAGGGAAAAAGGTCTTGAACTCGAAAACAGCCGCGCGTGAACGGGCCGTGTCGTCGATTTGATCCTCGGGAAGGGTAAAACTCCCGGAAGGGGCCCCGACTGCAAAATCTCCTTCTTCAAACATCGAAGGATTCATCGGACAACCTGCGGCCAGGATAACCGCAAGTATCAGGGCGATATATATAGCTGTACGTTTCACTGTGCTAACTCCTTCACTGAAAAATCATGCTGGTGCGGAGCCTGGGTGCTTCAATTGTTTCTATATATAAGTATAGGACAGATTTAGCGCTTATTCCAGATGACTTTTCGCAGAAGACCGGATTTTTACCACCCTTCCAGCTGTTTCCGGCCCTCCCTGGTCAAGGTAATGGAGAAATTTTTTAATTTGGAAGCGGAGATGGAAAAATTTTCGGCCCAGTTGGCGATCCTGAGAATGAGACCGCGCCGGTCGAAGCCGATGGCCACCAGGTCCTTTTTCTGCATGTTCTGCAGGGTGTTCTTGAAGAAGTGCTCGTTCATTTCGAGGAGACTGTAGTACTGCTCGAGAGGGAGGGTGCGAAGGTCATCCTCCTGCAGTGTCTTGGAAAGGGTCCTGAGACAGAGATATTCGTTCATGTCGATGCGCGCCGGCACTGTTCCCCTCCCGGTTGATGTGTCCATTCCAGTGTAGCGCGGCCCGCGGGTGAAATCCAGTTAGGCATGTATTTTTTCGGCTCGTATTTTTCACCAGCGGTTGAAGACATCCTCGGCGAAGCCCGCCAGATTGTCCACCGCGAGCTTCGTTCCGTCGTCCAGGACGGCGGTGCCGGAATAGCGTCCGAAGACCTGGTGCTGAACGGATTCGATCAGCAGGAGCTTGAAGTCCGATCGGCGGTCGACGGTCGGGCGGAACTCCAGGTCCAGGCGCCCGTCGTCTGACCTGATCCTCCACGGCTCCATAATGCGGTCCACGTCGTACTCGAAGACCACCTCCTCCAGCTTGTGGGCGCACCCGCCGTAGAAGAGCATGTTCTCGCTGGCCGGGGTCCGGTCGGAGAAGCCGTATCCGAGATTGAAGCCGAAGGACTTACCGGCGGCGAGACCCGAGGCCGAGGCCCAGTACCAGCGGTTGCGGTAGGTCCAGTGCCCGCGGCCCCAGTCCAGCACCCCGAAGCTGGTCTCAGGTGCGAAGCGGAAGTCCTCCCCCTCGGCCTTCATCCGGCCTTCGGCGGGCATGCAGTTGATCTTCTGATTGTAGTAGAAGGCGATGCGCTTCTCCACCCAGCTGGTGGCGATCACCATCCGTTCGGCCTCCGGCGGCTGCTCCAGTACCACCTCCCCTTCGATCCGTCCGGCGGAGAATTTCAGCCGGCGGTGATTTTTTTCCCGGTGGATTTCCATGGAGAGCTTCTTGTCCTCGAAGCGCAGTTCGTGTGGGGCATCGATGTCCGGCTGCAGCCCGGACTTCCCGCGGGTCAGGGGTTTGAGAGTGTCGATCTGCCGGTAGATTCCTTTGTCGATGTCCACGAAGCAGACCGCGAAGAGACCGGCATAGCCGAGATCGCTGAAGGTGAGGGTAATTCCGGCGCCCCGCTCCTGGTCGATGACGGCGTAGTAGTCCCACTCCTTTATCCGCCACCAGGGGGCTTTGATTTTTTCCCGGTTGTATGTCCAGTGCGGATGCCTGGCGTAGCCCTCCCGGGTGATCAATCCGTTTTCATCGTGCAGTTCGATCCGGCTGGTAATCTCCGTCTGCATGGCCGCGGCCTCCTTTTGCCTTCTGAGATAGTGGTAGTATTGTATCATGGAGAGGGGCCCGGGGGAAAATTTTTAGCCGATGGGGTTACTCGCACCGCTTTGGCTGCCGCCGCCGCGGATGAATTATTCCCCCGCCAGGTCGCTCGCGCCGCCCTTCCCCCTGCTGCCGCAGGCGCTCCCGATGACCGCGAGGCAGGCCAGGAATTTGAGATGCAGCTCATCCCCGATCGCCCTCAGATCACGCCCCCTGCCCTGGATGAAGCCGCGGAGGTATCCGAACCACTCTTCCTCTTCCAGGGCCTTGAAGCCGGTCTCGAGGACGGACTCGGGACGGAGCTCCCCCAAAGCTTTGGGGTCTTCATATACACCCCCGGTGAGCTGTTCGATCTCGATCTTCAGACCGGCGAGAGCCTGGTCCCGGTCGATGGTGTACTCACGCAGGAACTGGTAGAACGCCTGCTCGCAGCCGCAGAGGGCCGCCACCGCGCTCAGCAGCTCGTCGGCCACCTGGGGATGAAGGTCGGATGAGATGATTTTTTCCAGAATATCGGGAATCATGCCGGGATCATTCATCTCGGCGAAGGCGTTGGCTCCGTGGATGGTGATCCGCGGATTGTCCGCCTCCCGGAAGATATCCCTGATACGCTGATACGAGGAGGTGTCCCCCAGCCGGACGAGGGCCACCATGCATTTCCCCGCCAGGAAGGGGTCTTCGGACTCGAGGCCCCGCCGGAGATCGGGGACCGCCGCTTCGATCAGGTGCTCGCCGAGAATCTCCGCCGCATTCCACCCCGAGGTGAACTCCCCGCAGCGCAGTTCATGGATCAGGGCTTCGGCGGTTTTTTCCCCGAAATCGAGTTCCCTCAAAGCATGCATGGCGTTGACCCGTACCGACAGGCGGTGGGACTCCATCATGCGCCGCAGGGTGGATTCGCTGAGGTTCGAAGCGATATTACGCAGCTGCTGAAGGTGCATCAGGTCCTCCTCCGATCCCCGGCTCTGCTCGAGCCGGTTCATCACGTAGAGGGCCTTCAGATCGCGCATGGAAAAAAGCAGACTCAGCACACTGCGCACCGGCCACTCCTTGAGCCTCTCGAGGCGGAGCATCAGGATGCTAAGAGGAATCAGGACAATAAAAATGACCATGAAGTAGCTGCGGTAGAGGGGAAGACCGCTCAAACCGGACTGCTGCAGGAGGGTAATGATCGAGCCGCCGCCGACGGAGCCGACGATCCCCGCCGCCGCCCCGCTGAACATCCGGGCGAACATCGATATGCCGACCCGGTCCTGTATGTCCACGGCCGAGAGGAAGTAGTGGCTGATTCCGACGTTGATCCCGGTCTTCATGAAACCCGCAAGGAAAAAGATGAAGCCGACCGCCACCGGCTGGAAGACGTCCGGAGCGAAGATCCAGTAGCCGGCGACCACGAAGAAGCCGAAGATGTAGAGGATCAGCAGCGGCCGCGGTCCCACCCGGTCGGAGATACCCTGGTTAACCAGCGCGGCGGCGACCCCGCCGACCAGCAGGAGCAGGGCAAACATCAGTGCCGCGTAGTCGGACAGACCGTAGCCGTTTTTTATCAGAACGATTGAAAAGGGGACCACCAGGACGAAGGCGGAAAAGCCCGCCGCCCAGGCTATCAGGGTCCGCCGGTACCGCTTCCGGCTGAAGGAGATCCTGAGGGACTCCATGACCGGCTTGCGGGCGGAGACCCGCGGCGCTTCGGTCTCCGGCACCTTTGCCAGCAGGACTGAGGCATAGAAGCCGATCACGCATGCCGTTCCGATCAGGACCTGATAGACCCAGACTTCGCTGTAGAAGCGCATGACCGCTATGACCAGAATCATGGAAAAAAAGTTGGCAGCCTGCGCCCGCATCCAGTTCCCCGAGATAAATCGTCCACGGTCTCGGCTGGTGGTGATCTCTCCCATGAGGGCGGAGTTGGCCGTGAGTCCGATGCTGCGGAATACGGAGAAGCCGAAGGCTCCCAGCAGAATGGTGGCGACCACCGCCCACTGAGGGGCGGCCCGCCCCACGAAGGGGGCCAGGATCATGATCGAACCGAAGACGTAGCGCAGGAACCAGGCCGCCGACCAGCTCCTGGAAAGGCCGTAGCGGGGGATCAGCTGCTTGCCGATAATCATGAAGGGCATGGCCAGGTGCATGAACGAGGCGAGTACGGCGATCTGGGGATCCGTCAGGCCGTTGCGGATTCCGTAGAGGATGAGGAGGTCGTTCATCATGAAGGCCACCGATATGCCGTTCAGCGTTATATAGCGCTGAAAAAGGCGCTGGCCCTTCAGACGATCCTTCCGGGACAACTGCATGGTGAATCCGTCGGCCGGTCTCATTTATTCCTCTGGAACCTCTGAATGAGCATATCCGCCGCTTCGGGACCGTCTATGTCCTCGGTGAGATCGAAGACCGGCCCGGTATGATTTCCCAGGGTCACCACCGGGTTTTCCAGGAGGGCGTCCAGATCATCCCGGTCCAGTCCTCCGGCGAAGAGGCGGCCGGCGAACTCGTCATCATTCGGATCGGTATCAAGCCAGACGATCCGCTCACGCAGCCCCTCCAGGGGCCCGGCGCTGGCGTGAACGCCGTTCTTGCTCATCAACGGCTGCGAGGTGAGCCCGAAGTCGATGAAACGCTGCAGGAGGAGACTGCGAAGGGAGCCCGGGGCCGCCTTCTGCGGATCCGTGGCGCCGATGATCTTCTGACGGAACTGCTCCCATGACACCTCTTCCGGTGAGAACTCCGCTTCGTACAGGACCACTTCCGCTCCGTCGGAGGTGAATACCTCCCTCTGTCCCGGGTAAAAGCCGTTGATGCAGTAGATGTCCTGCGCTTCGAAGTAGCCCGCGTAGAGCCCCGGGGACATCTTCACCTGGGCAGACTTCTGCCAGATCTCGTTGAGTTCGATCCCGCTGATGCCGGGCATCTTCACATCCAAAATCGCCACGTCA
>JBNGED010000062.1:0-9364 GCA_049975605.1 Sediminispirochaetaceae bacterium
GATCAGTACGGAGCAGATTCACTCAAGTTCACCCTGGCGTTTCTGGCTGCTCAGGGACAGGATATCCTGCTTGCGGAAGAGGATTTCCGCTTCGGTTCCAAGTTTGCCAACAAGATATGGAACGCCACCCGTTTTCTCCTGATGAACCTGGAAGGCAGGACTCTCCGGGACCGTGATTCAATTCTGCTGAAGGACATTGACCGGTGGATCTTCCATAGGCTGAACGAAGCGGTAAAAAGGGTCGGGAAGGCGATAGAAACATACCGTTTCAACGATGCCGCCCAGGCAGTGTATGAATACTTCTGGAGCGATTTCTGCGACTGGTATATTGAAGCTTCAAAGCTTGACCTCTACAGTGATGATGATGCCGTCAAAGACCGGGCAATCAGCCTGCTCATGTACATACTCGAAGAATCAATGCGGCTTCTGCATCCTTTTCTGCCTTTCCTGACCGAAGAGATCTACCAGAAGCTGCCTTCAAATATCCGGCATCCCCATCTTATTACCGCACCCTACCCGGAGCCGAATTCGGAGCGGGAGAATCGGAGGGTTGAGGAGAACTTCAATGCTCTGCAGGACATCATCCGCTCCATTCGCACGATCCGCAGCGAGTTCACCATCCCGCCGGAGAAGAAAGTCCGGGCGGTAGTATGCATGGACACTGATTTTTCCGCCGGAGAATACATTCGTGAAAGTTACGACCTGATCTTCAGTCTGATAGGCGGCGAGGATCTTCGACTACTCGAAGAAAAACCCGACACAACCGGCGCGGTACCGGCGGCAGGCAAGGGATATGAAGCTTTCGTCTACATCAGCGATCTGATAGATGTAGACAAGGAAAAGGCGAAGCTGGAAAAGGAGAAACTAAGCCTGCAGAAGCTGCTGGGTGGAACCGAGAAAAAGCTGCAGAACCGCGGCTTCCTCGATAACGCCCCTGAAGAGGTCGTTGAGAAAGAGCGGGAAAAGCTGAAGGAGTTCCAGGAACGGACTGCAAAAGTGGAGTACTACCTCAGTGAGCTGGGGAAATAATTAGATAAGCAAAAACGGCCCGTCCGGTGAACGAACGGGCCGTTTCTCTATTTACTCCCTGTTTTCCCTGACTGATAGATATAATCATCATTGCCGATGTAATACCCGTCGAAGATATCCTCATTGCTCTGTTTCTGGGTTACCAGGGAATATGTCTGGTAGCCCCCCGATAGGTTGTACACTTCGGAGAACCCGTTCTGCAGCAGTACCCGTTCAGCCAGGTATCCGCGCAGCCCGGCGGCACAGAAGATGACGATCGGCTTGTCCCGTGGTACTTCTTCTATCCGTTTGCGCAGTTCGGTGTGCGGAATGTTGAGTGAACCCGGAATCGTGCCCTGTTCGTTTTCCTCGGCTGTCCGCACGTCGAGAAAGGTGAATTTCGCGTCAGGCTTCGTCTCATCGGCAGAACCGGCAATGTCGCACCAGTGAATGTGAGTGCTTTTCCCATCGAATATGTTCTCCGCCACGAAACCGGCGATATTAACGGGGTCCTTGGCTGAAGAGTAGGGGGGAGCGTAGGCGTGCTCGATATTCTGCAGATCCCATATCGTACCGTTCATTCCAATTATGGCGGCGAACAGGTCGATCCGTTTATCGACACCGCTGTAGCCCACGATCTGGGCACCCAGAAGCTTACCCGTCCGGGGAGCGAATACGACCTTGATGGTCATTGGTATTGCTCCGGGATAGTAACCGGCATGGTCCGACGCATGAATAACAAAAGCCTTGTAGGGTATGTTGAGTCTTTTCAAGGCCTTCTCCGGCAGACCGGTGGAGGCCACGGTAAGATCGAAGACCTTGGCTATACCGGTCGCGATGGTACCGGGATAGGACTTCATGTTTCCGAAGACGATATTGTCGGCCACGATCCTGCCCTGCTTGTTGGCGGGACCGGCCAGCGGAATGATACCCGTCGTTCCGGAGAGAGGATTTTCGAACTCTATCACATCGCCCAGGGCGTAGATATCGGGATCGTTGGTCTGCATGAAGCGATTGACGATAATTCCGTTTGTCTTTCCGATCTCGAGTCCCGCTTTTTTGGCGAGTTCATTTTCCGGCCGCACCCCGATCGAGAGAATAACCATGTCAGTCTGGAGGACCCGTCCGCTTTTAAGCTTCACGTTGAGGAGACCGCCGTTGCGTTCAAAAGAATCTACTCCGTCATTCAGATAGAACTCGACGTCCTTGGTTTTCAAATGCTGATGCACTTCAGCTGCCATCTCGTAATCGAGGATATTCATGACCTGATCGGCCATCTCGACGATAGTAACGAAAACTCCTCTCGAGTGGAGATTTTCAGCCATTTCGAGTCCGATAAAGCCTGCTCCGACGATGATAGCCCGGGAAGGTTTTTTCGTATCGATGAATTGTTTGATCTGATCGGTATCAGGTACGTTTCGGAGGGTAAAAATACCGTCGGAATTGATGCCGGGGATGGGAGGACGTACCGCCATGGCGCCGGGGCTGAGGACCAGTTTATCGTAGGATTCACTGTAGTCACGGTTTTTCTTCAAATCCCGCACGAAAATCGTTTTTTCATCTCTGTTTATGGACGCAACTTCCGACATGATTCTTACATCGATATGGAGACTCTGGTAAAACTTCTCAGGTGTCTGGACGAAAAGTTCGTCGCGGCTGGCGATGGTTCCCCCGAGGTAGTAGGGCAACCCGCAGTTGGCATAGGAGATGTAATCCCCCCGTTCAAACATGATAATCTCCGCCTGCTCATCATTTCTCCGCAGACGCGCGGCAGTAGTGGCGCCTCCGGCCACTCCCCCGATAATGACATACTTCATGACGTGCTCCTTGCAAATAGTCGTGACAATCTATAATCATTTAGTAATATATAAAAATATATTGAAATATGGATGACAGGTCAATGCCGCGGGTAAAAGGAGAAGCAGCTTGAAATATATCGGAAAGCCTACTATCATACCCAAAAGCTCGGAAGACTGAAAATTTTTCTCGACGAGCTCAAAATCAGGAGAATCGAACGGAGAGGTGCATATGATCAGGGGAGCGGTACAGAACTATATTAAGGCTGTCGGAGCGGATAAAGTAGATGCCGGGGCCATCGCTTATATAGGTGCGCTTGAGAAGGTAGCCGAGGTGAGTCCTCAGACGGCGCGCGCTGTAGTCCACGAACTGAGGGACCAGCGGAACAACCTCAAGCTGATTGCCAGCGAGAATTACTCATCTCTGCCCACACAGCTGGCCATGGGGAACCTTTTCACGGATAAATACGCGGAAGGATATCCAATGCACCGTTTCTATGCCGGCTGTGAAAATGTCGATGAGGTGGAGAGCCTCACTGTCGATCTGGCCAAGCGCCTCTTCAACGCCGAATACGCCTACGTGCAGCCTCACAGCGGAGCCGATGCCAATCTCATAGCCTACTGGGCGATTCTGAATACCCGTGTTCAGAATCCCATGCTGGAAAAATTCGGTGAAACAAATCCGGCCAAGGTGACCCGCGAACAGTGGGAAGAGATCAGAAAAGAGATAAGCAAGCAGAAGCTCATGGGGCTGGATTACTACTCCGGAGGCCACCTCACACACGGCTACCGCTATAATATTTCCGCCCAGATGTTTGATGCCTATACGTACACCGTAAATCCAGAGACCGGTTACCTCGAATACGAAGAGATTGAAAGAATGGCGAAGGAAGTCAAGCCGCTCATTCTTCTTGCCGGCTACAGTGCGTATCCCCGGCTGATAAACTTCCGGAAGATGAAGGAGATTGCAGATTCGGTTGGAGCGGTGTTCATGGTAGACATGGCGCACTTTGCCGGACTGGTGGCAGGCAAGGTCATGACGGGTGATTACGATCCGGTTGCCCATGCGGATGTTGTCACCACTACCACGCACAAGACACTGCGGGGCCCGAGGGGCGGCCTGGTTCTGGCAAAATCCGAATTTGCGGAAGCCCTCGACAAGGGATGTCCCCTGGTTATCGGCGGTCCGCTTCCCCATGTAACCGCAGCGAAGGCAGTCGCCCTCGCCGAGGCGGACACCGAAGAGTTCAGACAATATGCGGCCAGGATAGTGGAAAACTCCCGGGCTCTGGCTGCGGCCTGCATGGAAGAGGGCATGGTGCTCTCATCGAACGGTACGGACAATCACCTGTTCCTGCTAGATGTTACGGGCTTCGGACTGAACGGCCGTCAGGCGGAGAGCGTTCTGAGGGAGTGCGGTATTACCATGAACCGCAATGCGCTGCCCGAAGACCCGAACGGACCCTGGTATACAAGCGGTTTGCGAATCGGAACTCCCGGTGTTACCACCCTCGGAATGGGCGGGCAAGAGATGAAGGAGATTGCCTCCATCATCAAGCTGGTCCTATCGAACACGAAGACGAAGATCCTTACAACCGGCAAGAACGCCGGTAAGCCGAGCAAGTCGAAGTACGAAATCGAACAGCCGATAATCGATCAGGCGGAGCAGAGGGTGAAAGACCTTCTCAAACGGTATCCGGTCTATCCCGAACTCGACATTGATTTTCTGATGGACACCTTTAACGGCTGATGCGGGTTCGGCCTACCGATCGACGGCGGTGCGGATAATATATCCGGGCTGTACCGGAACCGATGTTCGAATGGTGTAGAATTTTCCATGGTCGGCCTTTTCCACAGGCCGGCCATTTTCGTCATACAGGGTAAAGTCGGGATCTTCCATGTAGAGAATGTCCGGACCGATATATTCTATGGTAACGGAACTGCGGATCTGGTTTTTTACATCCAGGCTGTGACTTCCGTCGGGGAGTGCTCTACCAATAGTGCCGTTGAAGATGTACCGCCGCAGGTAACTTTTACTGGTGGTCTCATCGGCGTCCCGCCGGCCGAAGTAGAAGCCGGTGCTGAACTCCCTGCGGCTGATCTTGAACAGCTCTTCCCGGTAGGGGGCGAGGTCGGGAGCGGGGGCGAGAGCATGGGCGGGGGCAGGCCCCCTCCCTTCACTCCCTTCGAGCTGGTCCAGGGCCTTGCGGTAACTGCGGGTAACGACGGCCGTATAGTAGAGCGATTTCATCCTGCCTTCAATTTTAACGCTGTCCACTCCTGCTTCCTTGAGCTCGGCGAGATGATCGAACATACAGAGGTCCTTCGAAGAGAGTATGGTCGTGAAATTGTCACCCTCCAGAACGGGAAAATATTCTCCGGGACGTTCCTTCTCTTCCAGGACGCGGTAATTCCAGCGGCAAGAATGGGTGCAGTCGCCCTCGTTTGCGCTTCGGTCCGCCAGATAGCTGCTGAGGAAACAACGTCCCGAATAGGCCAGACACATTGCTCCATGAACGAAGGCTTCGAGTTCTATATCGGGGACGGCGGTCCGTATTTCGGCAATATCTTCAATGGTCGCTTCCCGGCCGAGTATGATCCGTGAGAATCCCATGCCGCGGTACATCCGGGCCGATTCAGGGTTGATGCAGTTCGCCTGGGTGCTGAGATGATACCTCTTCTCCGGAAAAAAGCGGCGGAGCACGGAGTATGCGCCGAGATCGCTGACGATAAAAGCGTCGAAGGGGTACCGCGCGATATAATCGATATTACTTTCCAGTTCCTTCAAGGCATCGTTGTGAAAAAAGATATTCATGGCGCCGTACAGTTTGCGGTCGCCCTTTATCCGTTTTATTTCGCGCCACTCTTCCGACGAGAAGTTGTCGGCCCGGGCGCGGAGCGAGAAAGAACGGATGCCGATATAGGCGGCATCCGCTCCATACTGATAGGCATAGGCAAGCTTTTCCAGATTACCGGCGGGTGAGAGTAGTTCCATAGAGAATCACGTTTACACGATTAAAACACAATGTCAATCACCTCTGCCATGTTCTCCACGGGACGGAAATTGATACCCTTTTTTACATGGTCCGGTATCTCCTCCAGGTCCTTCTCGTTCCCCTTGGGAATGATGATGGTCTTGATCCTGTTCCGTCTTGCGGCGATCGTCTTCTCTTTAAGCCCCCCGATTGGGAGCACTTTACCGACCAGCGAGAGTTCGCCCGTCATCGCGGTGTTGGCCTTGATCTTTTTGTTCCGGATGAGCGAGAGCAGGGCGGTGGCCATGGTGATTCCGGCCGAAGGACCGTCCTTCGGCGTGGCCCCCTCCGGTATGTGAAGGTGGATTTGATTGTTCTCGAAAAAGTCCTTGCCGACGTCGAACTGTTCGGCAATGTGACGCACGTAGGTATAGGCGATGTTGGCCGATTCCTGCATCACGTTTCCCATCTGACCGGTCAGCCTGAAGCCTTCCCGTCCCGGGTTGCTGACCGCCTCGATGAAGAGTGTGTCTCCTCCGAAGTTGGTCCAGGCCAGTCCGATAGCTACTCCGGGGCTGGTAGCCCGCTTGACATCGTCGGCCCGGAACACCGGTTTGCCGAGAAAATCCTCGAGGTTGTCGGCATCGATGGTGACAGGCGGCTCGGATTCTTTCAGCACGATTTTGCGGCTGATCTTGCGATGGATCTTGTCCAGATACTTCTCGAAGTTGCGTACCCCCGCTTCGCGGGCATAGCTGCCTGCAATTGCCGCAAGGGCCGACTTTTTATACCGCACGTCCTTCTTCTTGAGGCCGGAACGCTCCAGAGACTTAGGGATCAGATATCTTTTAGCGATGGCCACCTTCTCTTCTTCTATGTAGCCGGAGAGTCTGATTACTTCCATGCGGTCCAGAAGCGGACGGGGAATGGTGTCGAGGGTATTTGCAGTGACAATGAAGAGGATATTCGAGATGTCGAAGGGCAGGTCGAGATAATGGTCACGGAAGCTGGAGTTCTGTTCAGGGTCCAGTACTTCCAGAAGGGCGGATGAAGGATCTCCCTGAAAGGAAACGCCCATCTTGTCGATCTCGTCTATCATGAAGACCGGATCGTTGGTTTTAACGATCCTGAGTCCCTGCAGAATTTTGCCCGGCATTGCTCCCACGTAGGTACGGCGGTGTCCCTTGATCTCCGCTTCGTCACGCATTCCTCCGACGGAGAAGCGGAAGAAATCCCTGCCGAGGGCCCTCGCGATGGATTTGCCGACCGATGTCTTGCCGACTCCCGGAGCTCCGACCAGACAGAGGATTGATCCTTTGGTATCTTTTTTCAGCTTCCTGACCGCAAGGTACTCGAGAATCCGGTCCTTGACATCTTCCAGCCCGTAGTGGTCCTTCTCGAGAATGGCGTGGGCTTCTTCCATGTCGAAGTCGCCCGGCTCGGACTTGTTCCACGGAAGTGAAATTATGGTGTCGAGGTAGTTCCGGGTGACGATGAACTCCGAACTGTTGGGATCCATCAGGGAGAATTTATTAAGTTCCTGTTCGACCTGCTCCTTGACCTCGCCATGTATTTCCAGTTTCTCGATGGCTTCCTTGAAGCGCATGTACTCGCTGCTCTTGGAATCCGTCGGCATGCCGAGTTCTTCCTTGATTTTTTTCAATTCCTCCTTAAGGAAGTACTCCCGCTGGCTCTTTTCGATTTTCTCGTTGATTTCCCGCTGTATCTTTTTCTGTATTTTGAGAAGCTCCTGCTCCTTCTTGATATGGATGAGGACGAGTTCCATCCTCTTGTAGACATCCGTTGTCGACAGGATCTTCTGCTGTTCCTCCCTCTGAATATTGAGGATGGAGGTGATGAAATCGGCGATTTTCCCCGGATGGTCGATGTTGACCATATTCAGACGCATCTCTTCCGAGAAGAGAGGATTGTTCTCCGACAACTGTTTCATCTCCGACAGGAGAGAACGGGTCAGGGCCTTGACTTCGTTGGATGAATCATTGATGTCGTCCAGATATTCAACCGCCGCACTGATGGGGAGATGATCGGAGAGGAATTTTTTTATCTTGAAGCGCTTCAGGGTAGAGACGAAGATATTAAAGCCCCCGTCCGGCAGGTTGATTTTCTTTACGATTTTGGCGACCGTTCCGACATTGTAGAGTTCTATGTTCTGACTATCTTCCGGTTCCTCTTCGCCGGTTTCTTTCGTGAGGACCAGTCCGATCATGCTGTCGCCGTTGATGGCCCTCTCAACTACTTCTATATCCTCCTGGGATTGTATCATGATGGGTGTGAAAATCCCCGGGAAAATCGGTTTTCCCCCGAGCGGAACAATGAGAAGCTTGTTCGGTAGAATCTGGTCCGCAGGAATAATCTGTCGATCAGCCATGATGCCCCCTTGTTTCTGTTTTCCTTCTGTCCTGTTTTCTTCTACAATGTAATCATAAAAGCGGCGGTTTTCAACTTGAGAATCCCCTGTACACTCCGGGTGGTGTAGCGTATTATGGGGTATCATGGGTCGTAATCTGCAGACCGATGGAGTGATTCTCCATGTGTATAGAGTAGCCGAATATCATAAGGGGCTCGTGATTCTCTCGCCGGACCTGGGGATCTTTCACGCCACCGCATTCGGGGCATACAAGGGAAAGAGTAAACTCTCCGGTGTAAGCGAACCGTTTACCGAAGGGCGCATGTTTCTGTATCACGATCCGGTCAAAGACCGGTACAAAGTCTCGGAAATAGCCCCTGTGCGGACGCATCACGGACTGCGGGATGATCTGGACCGATACTACACGGCGCTTTTCTGGACCGAGCTGATCATGAAGTCTTTTGCGGGAGGAGAGGAATTCGAAGCATTATACAGGTTTTTCTCAGGATCTCTCCTGGTCCTGGAAACGACTGATGACATAGCGGCCGTTCTTGTACAGTTTGTGTGGCGATATATCGGCTTGACGGGTTTTCAGCCTGATATCGGCACGTGCGCGGAATGCGGCCGGAATATTGAGCGGACGGAAGCTCTCTATCTGCAGGACGGACAGTTCGTCTGTCAGGAGTGTGCGGGACGTTCAGGTCCTGTCGAAGCGAAGAATGCGTTTAACGGTCCGCCGTTTCTGTCTCCCGCAGCACGCAGTTATCTGCTCCACTCGTCGTCTCTCCCGCTGGAAAAGACATCGGGTGTGAAGATGGGACAGGCAGATGCGGACTCATTGAAACGTCTGCTTTTCATATACATTGAAGATATTATAGGGCGACCCCTTGTGATGCTTCAAAAGGGACTTGTATGAGATTGTTTATTGCATTACCAACTCCGGATAGAGCAGCAGAGTCGATTCTGCTTGATACAGCTGTGCTGCGGGGAAAATATCCCGACCTCAAATGGGTAAGGCAGGATGCGCTTCATCTGACGCTGGCTTTTCTCGGCGAGGTGGAAGAGGAGAATCTCGAAGCTATATACCGGGCAATGGATGCCGCCGGCCGGATGCAGGAACCGTTCCGGTTACGGTACGCGGGGTTGGGGACCTTTCCGCGTCGGGGAATGCCGAGGGTGCTTTTCCTGCCGGTAACCGAGGGAGGACGGGAGTGCAG
>JBNGED010000063.1:0-9207 GCA_049975605.1 Sediminispirochaetaceae bacterium
GTCCTTCATGCTGGAGATCTTCTTGTCAAAGATCAGGATGTAGGGATCGTCGAGAACCGCGGTCATGGTCTCGCGATTGGTTGCAAAATAGGGTGAAAGGTAACCGCGGTCGAACTGCATACCTTCCACGAAATCGGTACTCGATTCGATGTTCTTCGACTCTTCAACGGTGATAACTCCGTCTTTGCCTACTTTTTCCATTGCATTGGCAATCTCATCACCGATCTCACGATCGTTGTTGGCGGAAATAGACGCAACCTGTGCGATCTCTTCCTTGTCCTTGATCTCTTTGGACGCCTTCTTGATCTCTTCGACCGCCAATTCAACCGCCCTGTCGATCCCCCGCTTGATTCCCATCGGGTTGATTCCGGCAGCGACACTCTTCATGCCTTCCTTGATTATCGAGTAGGCCAGTACGGTTGCCGTAGTGGTTCCGTCGCCGGCTACATCGTTGGTCTTGGTCGCTACTTCCTTCAGGAGCTGCGCGCCCATGTTTTCATAGGGATCTTCGAGTTCAATTTCTTTGGCTACCGAAACACCGTCCTTGGTCACGGTGGGAGCCCCAAACTTTTTATCAAGAAGAACATTCCGTCCTTTCGGGCCGAGAGTTACTTTCACCGCATTGGATAACTTCTGCACACCCTGGGTGAGAGCCCGTCTAGCCTCTTCGTTGAACGTTAGCTGTTTCGCCATGATTCTACCTCGCTTCTTTAAAATGTGTTTTAGAGTTTAGAGTAGTATTTACTGTATTACTGATGAAAAAATACTAATGTTTTGGCAAATCATCAACTTAAAAATCGGTTTTTTTTTCTACTGCTGTAAAGCTTGTTCAATTATGAATCAACCGGGAGGTCCCCGTACATCAAGTTGCCCCTTTTAAGAAAGTACCGTTGACTTTTCAGGTTCGGAACCTTAATGTAAATCATCTTTTCCACAAGGAGAGAACCGCAGATGGAAGAAAAAACAACTACCATGCGGCCCTATTACGGAATTACTTTTATCATCGGTCTCGGTTTCTTTACCATGGGGCTCATGGACCCCCTCTATGACACCTATGTACCAATGTTTTTAACCAACTACTTGAAGTCGGACGGCATCGTAGGTCTGATAATGGGAGTCGACAATCTCTTCGCCCTGATGCTCATACCTATTGTAGCGGCTCTCTCCGATAAAACCCGTACTCCCATAGGAAGACGCATGCCGTATATCATCGTGACGCTTCCGCTGACCGCATTATTCTTCTCGATGCTGCCGACCGCCGCACTGAAATCTCTTGCGCTCCTGGTAATTGTGATTTTCTTCCTGAATGTATTCAAACAGGCTGCCAGAGGTCCCGTGGTAGCTCTTATGCCCGACATTATCCCCGGGGAATTCCGCTCGGAGGCCAATGGTGTCATCAATACCATGGGCGGGATCGCTGCAATTGTCGGAACCGTGGGATTGGCCCGTCTATACGATATCAATTTCCAGCTGCCGCTGTTCGGAAACACGCTCATTCCCTTCCCGGGGGAAACGGTGCGGGGTTCTGCCGATACCTATATCGGGACACTTCCCTTTCTTATCTCCGGTCTCCTCGTAGTACTTGCAACGATTCTACTGTTCATCTTCGTGAAGGAAAAAAAGAGCGCCCGGGAACAGGAAGATGAGCAGAAGGTCCCCATCCTGACTTCCCTGAAGATGATTCTGGGAGCCGGGGAAAAGAGCGCGCTGTTTATCCTGCTGGCGCTTTTTCTGTGGTTCATCGGGTACCAGGGTGTCCTGCCGTGGATCGGGATCTACGGGGTTGATTTTCTGGGCCTGAAACCGGGAACCGCCGCTCTGTCGGCGGGGATGGTGGGGATTGCATACGCATTGTTTGCCATTCCCTCAGGCATCGTCGCCCACAGGATCGGAAGAAGGAAAACAATCAGGATCTCCCTGATCATGCTGACCATCATCACTGCTCTGCTTTTTTTCCACTACCCGCTTACCTCAGCCCTCGGCTTCTCTCACGCCGCCGCCTATCTGAGTTTCTGGGCAATTTTATTCTTATTCGGCATCTTCTGGGTATCGGTTGTTACGAATTCATTTCCGATGCTCTGGCAGATGGCGACCTATGCCAATATGGGAATATACACGGGACTCTACTATTTCTTCTCACAGGGAGCCGGAATCGTCGCGCCGGGCATCACAGGCAGTCTCCGGGATCTGCTGGGGCCGCGTATCATTTTTCTTGCGGCTGCTCTGTGTATGTTCGCCGCCTATCTGCTCATGGGTTTCGTGCACCGGGGTGAACCGGAAGAAGCCTGATCCGGAACCAGGGGGAAATCACGGAAGCGCCGTGTGGTAGCTTTCCGTCACCGGCGTTTCCACTCCCAGTTTCTTTCCGAGCCTCATTATGGTCGCCCCGAAGAGATCCCGCTCATCCTGAGCTTTGCGCTTTTCAATGTCCCGCTGGAAAGAGGTCTTGGTATCAGGCGGAAAGCTTGCGGCCTTGTTCATTGTCTGCTCGACGATGTCTTCAGGCAGATGAACTCCCGCCGCTTCGGCCACACGCGCCGATTCGCCGATCATCTCTCTTACGTCGCTGTTCAGCTGCGGATCGCCGCACACCTCGCCGATGGTTTTCGCCGCAACCGCGGTTACAAGACAGAAGGGAGCGATAAATACGAATTTGCCCCAGATCGCGGGCAGGGGATCCGGGTGCCATTCGCAGGGGATCCCGGCCTCATCGAAAAGGTCCTTCAGTACAGCCGGCTGCTCCATGGCGCTTCCCGGCTCAGCGCCGGTTATGATCAGCCCCTTCCCTCCGGTGTGACTGACGATACCAGGGGCGCTGATGGATGAACTGATATATATTGCTCCGGGCAGGACGGTTCCCTTCGGCAGTATTTCCCGCACCCGGTCGTAAATATCGGCTCCGTTCAGCAGCGGCAGCACAAGTGTGTCGGTCCCTACGATTCTGCTTACCGATTCAACCGCGTTCTCCAGATCGTAACCCTTCACGCAAATAAATATTATATCGGCCCACGAAAGACGCTTCGTGGCATCGGTCGCCATGGAAGGGAATACCGTACGCTCATTGTTCTCAGGGTCCCGATAGGTAAGCCCTCTGCTCTGAATGGCCTGCAGATGCTCTCCGCGCGCAACTATGGACAAAGTATCCACTCCGCTTCCAGGCTTACTGAACAGCGGTCCGATCTTCCCGGCGAGAAATCCGCCGATACCGCCGGCTCCGTATATTACTACATGCATCTCTATTCCTCCGGGTTTCCCTTCAATCCGAGCTCATCCGCAACGGTCTTCATTCCCTCGATGGTATCGGTGATCAGCTCCGTGATCTCGACACCAAGACGTTCAGCTCCAGCGGCAATCAGTTCCCTGTCCACCGCAGCAGAAAAGCCTTTGTCCTTCCATTTCTTCTTGACGGACTTGGCTTTAAGGTCCAGCACACTCTTCGACGGCCGAACCAGCGCAGTAGCTGTCACCAATCCGGTGAGTTCATCTATGGCAAACAGAGACTTCTCCATAAGAGATTGCGGCTCGATGTCATTAACCCTGCTGTAGCCGTGACTCTGGATGGCACGGATGTATTCTTCCGGCCATCCGCGTTCCTCCAGGATTTCCCGTACCCTGGTACAGTGCTGGTCGGGATACCGCTCATAATCAACGTCATGCGCGAGGCCTACCACGCCCCACTTTTCCTCGTCTTCTCCGTATTTCCGTGCCAGCTGACGCATTACAGCCTCCACGGCGATGGAGTGTTTGAGCAAATTTTCCGATTGAACATATTCCGTAAGTAAATTCCATGCATCATCACGTGTCAGTTTTTCCATCGCGCTCCCCTTTTCATAGAATATAAAGATTTTTTCTACTCACCACTATAGACTGACCGTATTTTTCCACTTTTTTGACGGAGACGCAACTCCCCGGCTGGTCCAACTCCCTCAGCTATCCCGCTGATTACAGCTCCGCTGCGCGGATCACCCTCGAAGACTTCCACTTGCCGGCCGATGCTGCACAGCCTGGAATTCGCTTCGGCGGGCAACTCATGCGTCTTCACTTCAAAGAGAAAACTCTTCCAGATCGGCAGAAAAGACGGTAAAAGATCAAGCGGTTTTATATCATGAGCGGTTTCAATTGAGATCGATGTCGCCCCTCGTTTCCGGAATTCAGGAAAAACTTTCTGGCCGCAGTTCACGCCAACCCCTATGTACAGATATCCGCCGCTGCTTTCACAGAGAATACCCGATATTTTCCGCTGATTAACAAGAACGTCATTCGGCCATTTTACACATGCCTGAAGAGCAAAATCCTTCTCCAGCAGCCGAACAAGAGAAAGGGCCGTGCGGATAGATGCCGATGTCAGCGGCGCCTGAAGGGTATCCTGACGGATTGTGAGGGTGAGCAGGAGGTTCTTATCTTGAGGAGATTCCCATGTGCGGCCGGCAACTCTTCCCCTCCCTTCGGTCTGCAGACCGGTGATTACAAGTGCTCCGTGGACCGGGTTTGCCCTGGCGGTTGCCATTGTTGATGTTGTAACCGGCAGGTAGAAGACCGGTCCTTCGAACGGATTCGGCAGGCTGAGGGTTTGCATGCTGCCCATTGTGCCATTTTTTTATGCTCCCTGCAATCTTCGAGACACCAGGGAAAAACCGTTAAAATGCAGGTATCAGACTTGCCAAAGAGAGGCAAAAAGTGTAAATTTATTCATAAACAAAAGTATAAATATACAAATATTGCCGACAAACCGGGAAGAACAATGAAAGATAGACTGAGAAGATTAAAAAAGATAAAAGAACTGATCCGTACAAACCGTATAGAGAGTCAGGAAGTGCTGCTCAAACTTCTTGAAGAAGAAGACTTTCACGTAACACAGGCGACCCTTTCACGTGACTTGAAACATCTGCGGGTCAGCAAGATTTCAGATGGGTGGACGGGATATTACTACTCGCTCCCCAGCGAAGAGAACCCGCCGAAGGCGGAACAGGGCTATATTCAGGACGTGCGGAGGGGAATTCTTTCACTGGAGTTCTCCTACAATATGGGAGTGATAAAAACGCTGCCGGGACATGCCGACAGTGTCGCCTTCGCCCTGGACACCCTCAATCTCCCGGAAATACTCGGGACCGTTGCCGGCGACGATACCATTTTTGTAATTCTACGGGAAGGGATGACGAAGGAAGACCTGATTACCTCCTTTCGCACCAAAATTCCCGAAGTAGATACCGAATAGCATTTTGCAGGAGGATTTTTTATGGCTTCGGAAGGAATAGAAAAAATTGTACTGGCATACTCGGGTGGTCTGGACACCTCGATTATCATACCATGGCTGAAGGAGAACTACAGCGGCGCCGAGATCGTCGGCGTGTGCGTGAATGTAGGCCAGGATGAGGACTGGGACGGAATGGAGGCCAAAGCCAGGGCATCAGGGGCAAGCAAGCTCTATATTATCGATGCCCGGGACGAGTTCTGTGACGACTACCTCTATCCGATACTGCGCGCAGGCGCGGTATACGAGGGCAAATATCTCCTCGGCACATCGATCGCCAGACCGCTGCAGGCGAAGCACATCGCCGAAATCGCCATCAAGGAAGGCGCCCAGGCAGTCGCCCATGGATGCACTGGCAAGGGTAACGACCAGGTACGTTTCGAGCTCTCATTCAAAGCGCTCGCGCCTCACCTGAAAGTAATCGCCCCCTGGCGGCAGTGGAACATCACCAGCCGGGAGGAAGCCATCGACTATGCCAAAGCCCACAACATTCCCCTCGGGAATATCTCCAAGAAAAATATCTACTCCCGGGACTGGAATCTCTGGCACATGAGCCACGAAGGCGGGGACCTGGAAGATCCCTGGAACCGGCCCCAGGAGCCGATGTATCAGCTCTCCACCTCGCCCAGCGAAGCCCCCGACCGGGAAACCCTCGTTACCCTCGAGTTCGACAAGGCGTATCCCGTTTCTCTCAACGGAAAGAAGATGACCTTCCGCGACATATTGGCCGAACTGAATAAAGTCGGTAGTGAGAACGGAATCGGCCGCTCCGATATCGTGGAGACCCGTACAGTCGGCATGAAAAGCCGGGGGGTATATGAGACGCCCGGCGGCACCATACTGTATGCCGCCATCAGGGAGCTGGAAAGCATTACCCAGGACGGGGACACCATGAGCATGAAAAATATGCTGTCCCTCAAATACTCGGAACTCGTCTATACCGGCAAATGGTTTACGCCGGTGCGGGAGTCGATCGAAGCCTTTATGGAAAAAGCGACGCAGTACATCTCAGGTACCGTCAAACTGGTCCTGTACAAGGGTAACATCCTGGTGGCGGGGAGAAAATCTCCCTACAGCTTGTATCTCGAAGACCTTGCATCCTTCGGAGCAACCTCGTACAATCATAAGGACGCGACCGGTTTTATCAACCTTTACGGACTTTCCACCGGTGTGGCTGCCATGGCGCACAAACAGGTGAAGGATTCAACCGGCCAGGTAAACGAGATGAAAAAGACAGCAGCTACCTATCACGATAAGTAAGCCCGGAAGAGAATTGTAGACACAGTCTGCCGGCCTAACTCCGGCAGACTGTGTCGATTCATTCTGTCGTGAAGGCCTTCCGCCGCAGGGCTGCTGTGAAGGAGACCAGATGGCAGAGATTTTTTATAAAAACCTGGATCAGACAAGTTCTTTTCAAACCCTGCAGAAGAGCACCGTTCCCTCCCTCAAGGAATTCATAACTGAAGACAGGGTCAAAAGATGCAGCATCGATGCCGGCGGCGGCCTGAAGTACAACTATGCCGCGCTCCCTGTGGATGAAAAGATCATCGGGGTTCTTCAGGACCTCGCCGATGAGCAGCAGCTCATCCCCAAGTATGAAGCCCTTCTGAGGGGAGAGCGGATGAACACGGGAGAAGACCGGATGGTCCTCCATCATCTGACCCGGGGAGATTTCGACCGGCCCGTTGAGGAAGACGGCCGCAACCTTCGGGATTTTTACGTGTCCCAACTGGAAAAGATCAGAGCTTTTACAGAGAAGATACACGAGGGGAAAAAATTCACCGATGTCGTCCAAATCGGTATCGGGGGGTCCGACCTGGGCCCCAGGGCCCTGTATCTCGCTTTGACCGGATGCTGCGAGCAGCACCTGCAGGCCCATTTCATATCCAACGTTGATCCCGATGACGCCGCAGCGGTACTCAAAGGTCTTCCGCTGGAGTCGACCCTCTTTATCCTCGTGTCGAAAAGCGGCACAACCCAGGAGACCCTCACGAACCAGCAGCTCGTGTCCCATTACATTCAGGAACATGCTCCCGGTATCGATCCTTCCAGACACATGATTGCAGTGACGAGCCAGTCCAGCCCCCTTGCCCGGTCTTCCGACTTCCTCGAGAGTTTCTACATCGACGACTACATCGGGGGACGGTACAGTTCCACCAGCGCGGTTGGAGCAACCCTCCTTTCACTCTGTTTCGGGTATCGGAATTTTTCCGCGCTCCTCGAGGGTGCTCATGAGGCGGATATTCTTGCCCGCGGCTCCGCGGTCACATCGAATGCCGCTCTTCTGGACGCCCTCATCGGGGTCTATCTCGGGAATGTACTGGGTTACCGGGTCAGTGCTATCCTGCCCTACAGTCAGGCGCTGGTCCGTTTTCCCGCCCATCTCCAGCAGCTCGATATGGAGAGCAACGGTAAACAGGTCAACCGATCCGGCCGTCCGGTGGATTACCACACAGGTCCTGTTATTTTCGGCGAACCGGGAACCAACGGGCAGCACTCTTTCTACCAGCTGCTCCATCAGGGCACCGAGAAGGTTCTGCTCCAGTTCATCGGCTTTCGCACGAACCAGCAGAACATCGATCAAACGATAGATGGTTTTACCAGCCGCCAGAAGCTGAATGCAAACCTTGCAGCGCAGATAGTCGCTTTTGCCCGTGGGAAAAAGGACGCGGATCCGAACAAGAACTTCCCGGGTGATAGCCCTTCCAGCCTTCTGTACGGAGACGCACTGACTCCGCGATCTCTGGGAGCCCTGCTGGCTCACTTCGAGAACAAGGTGATGTTTCAGGGTTTTCTCTGGAATATCAACAGCTTCGATCAGGAGGGTGTTCAGCTCGGCAAGACACTGGCCAAACAGATTCTCACCGGAACCGATGATTCTTTGTTGAAATCCTATGCAAAAATAATGGGCGTGTAAACGGCAGCGCCGTGAAGCTTGTTCAGAGTAAAAGGAAGCCCCCGTCCCTATTCGGGGCAGGGGCTCCTGAAGAACAAAAAAAGTACCCTCAGGGAAAAGGAGGTACAAAACCCTGAGGGTATAACAAAAAAGGAGGTCGATGAAAAAAAGCTTCCGTGCTCTTCACTTGTAAAACCATCCTGGCTGGTAATGGTTACATAGAAACGATTTTCCTCGAGAAAAACATCAAATACAGCTGAAATATGAAATATTAGGAGGCCGATTTGATTTTCTATAGCAAATTAATAAATTGGATAAATAATGTCAAGCAGATAGTGCCCTTTTCACAGAAATCTCATAAAAAAAGTGAGGAAAAAGACACTTTTTGTAATGATTGCAACAATAGATCCGCGTTTTTTTGTTTTATCCCATCCTGAGCGCTTCGAGGACCTCCGCGGCATGGTCATCCGGCTTCACTTTCGGGTAAGCTTTGATGATGGTTCCCTCTTCATCGATGATATAGGTCGAGCGCAGGATTCCCTGGTAGGTCTTGCCGTACATCTTCTTCTCACCGATTGCTTCGTAGAGTTCGAGGACTTTTTTGTCCGGATCGCTCAACAGGTAGAACGGCAGATCAAACTTGTTCTTGAAGCTGGTGTGGCTCTTCCGGGAATCGGCGCTCATGCCGATCACAACAGCCCCCAGGGATAGAATCTCATCGTACACATCGCGGAAGCTGCAGGCCTCCTTCGTGCATCCCGGCGTGTTGTCCTTTGGATAAAAATAGAGCACCACCTTTTTCCCCCGAAAGGAAGAAAGGCTCACTTCGGTCCCCTCCTCATCCGGCAAGCTAAAATCCGGCGCTTTTGTTCCTTCAGCCAGCATGTCAATCCTCCTTCTGTATGTAGGTATTGTTGATCATCGAGACGGGCTGCCGGGTGTTCTCCAGCACGTCCCGCCACAGATTACCTTCGAGGTCCATGTACCGCCGCTTCGAAACGGCAACCCGCATGGGGACGTGAACGAACTGATCGTGAACCAGGCTGATGAGGGTCTTCGT
>JBNGED010000064.1:0-8515 GCA_049975605.1 Sediminispirochaetaceae bacterium
GCTCTGGCAGGACCTGAACAACCAGTACACATGGCTGGTGCTCTTCTCCATGATCGCCTTCGGCTGCATCGGTTTCGCCGACGACTACCTGAAGGTGTTCCGACGGAGCTCGGAGGGGATGCACGCGAGGGTCAAGTTTATCGGCCAAACCATTGTCTCGCTTGTAATTGTAATTTTTCTATACATGAATGGAAATGAACACACAACGCTGCTGTACGTGCCGTTCCTGAAACACGCCGTTATCGACCTGTCGGTCCTCTACATCCCCTTCGGCGTGATTCTTCTCGTCGGCACCTCAAATGCCGTCAATCTGACGGACGGACTCGACGGACTGGCGATCGGTCTGGTTCTTCTGGTCAGTATGACCTTCGCGGTCATTATATATATTACCGGCCGCGCCGACTATGCCGAATACCTGCAGATACCCTATCTCAGGGGCAGCGGCGAACTGACGATCTTCACCCTCGGGCTGGTGGGTGCCAGTATCGGTTTTCTCTGGTTCAACAGTCATCCCGCCGAGATCTTCATGGGCGACACCGGGAGTCTTTCGCTTGGAGGAGTGATAGGCGTACTGGCACTGGTAATCAAGAAGGAAATTCTCCTGATCTTCATCGGAGGCGTATTCGTACTGGAGGCGCTTTCAGTGATAATTCAGGTGGTCTCATACAAGCTGCGGCGCAAACGGGTCTTCAAGATGGCCCCGCTGCATCATCACTTTGAAATGAAGGGCTGGGACGAGAGCAAGGTGGTCATTCGGTTCTGGATACTCGGAGGACTGTTTACCATCCTGAGCCTCTCGACCCTGAAGATACAGTAATGAGCGATATGTTCAATATTGAGCGGGTCCACCGCAACGGCAACGATATGACTCTCCTGCTTCTGCTGATTCTGATTGTCGGAGTCGGTATGACCACGCTCTTCTCCGCATCCTACTACTACGGTGGCAAGCGTTTCGACGACCCCTTCTTCTTCTTTAACCGTCAGGCTCTCTTCGCGGTTGTCGGCGGTGTGCTCGCCCTCATCGTCTCCCGCCTGCCGATGGAATTCATCCAGAAGAGGCTGCCGCTCCTGCTGACAGTCAGCTTCCTGCTGATGGCGGCCACTTTCGTTCCCGGGATTAAACAGAGCATCATGGGAGCCAACCGGTGGATTATCGTGGCGGGAGTGTCGTTTCAACCGTCGGAACTGGTCAAATTGACCCTGATACTTTACCTGAGCGCGATCCTTTCGAAGAAGGCGGACAAGCTGGACGACGTGATCAACTCCATTCTGCCGCCGTTGCTCATAGTTGTTATCTTTACCTCGCTTATCTATCTGCAGAACGATTTTTCCACGGCATTCTTCGTAATCATGCTCTCGCTGCTGATATTCTTCGTCGCGGGAATACGTATCCGTTACTTCGTCTTTCTCTTCGCCATGATCGTACCCCTGGCGGCGATGCTGATTTTCACCAAGGAGCACCGGGTCCGGCGGCTGATTGCATTCATCGATCCGAACAGCGACCCGATCGGCACCGGTTATCAGGTGATCGCCGCAAAGGACGCAATCGCGGCGGGAAGCTTCTGGGGGCGGGGCTTCGGAATGGGTACGGAGAAGCTCGGGGGATTGCCGGAGGCGCATTCAGACTTTATTTTTGCCGTCTTTGCGGAGGAGCTCGGCTTCATGGGGGTGCTCTTCATCGTGGCCCTCTTCATTGCCTTCGCCCTGAAGGGATACTCGCTGGCGCTGAGCTACGCTTCCAGGAACCGATTCGAGTTCCTGTTGAGCTTTGGTTTGACCAGCTGTCTGGTTTTCCAGGCATTCATCAACATGGCGGTGGTGGCGGGAATGCTGCCGGCCACCGGTTTGCCGTTACCGTTCTTCTCACACGGGGGTTCATCAATGGTAATCACAATGATCATGGCGGGCCTGCTCCTGAATTTGTCCCGCGGAAGGATGGAGATGGAGACTGGGAGGAATTATGAGTAGTATCGCCCTTTTTCGTAATCAGAAATATTCGCAGAGTGTTCGGTCGAGAGGCGTACGGGAGCGTGTGGAGCTGCAACGGTTCTTCTCGATCGTGGTCCTGGTACTGCTCGCGATCTTTCTGATAGAGATTCTGTTTCACTTCTTCGTGGCTCCAAACCTGGTGATAGACAAAGTCGTCATCCAGGCCGATGAGGGATTCCCCTATTCGAACAGCGAGGTCCTCGAAATGGCCGGTATCAAGGGGGGCAGCTATTTCTTCGACGTTGACACGACGCTCATTGCCGCCCGTCTTAAGCAGGCGCCGATTGTCCAGCGCGCGACCGTAACGAAGCATTTTCCCCGCTCCCTCACCATTGCTGTTCAGGAACGGACACCGCTGTCGGTCCTGATGGTTATGGGCGAGAAGGGTATGATTCCCGCGTATGTCGATTCCGAGGGGGTGATTTTCCGTTCAGGTCGGCAGGAGTATATCGATCTGCCGGTGCTGTCCGGAATCGAAGTGCCTGCATACAAGGATGGAATGCAGCTGCCGACCGTACTTTCCTCATTCCTGAGCGACCTCGACAGACTGCGCAGCGACAACAGCGCCCTTTATCGGTTGATTTCCGAGGTAAAATTCGTTAAAAAGAACAAAGCCGACTATGAAGTCGTGCTGTATCCTTCCCATTATCCTGTCCGGGTGAGAATCGGTCCGTCCCTCACCCCGGATCTGATGAAGTATATTCTGCTGGTACTGGATGTGGTGTCGGATGAGGGAATACTGCTTGATATTGACGAGCTCGACTTTCGGACCAACGAGGTCGTCTATCGTGTGGGGGAGAAGTAGGTGCCTGCCAAAGATATGATCGTCGGATTGGATATCGGTACGGATAAAGTCTGCGCGGTAATCGGAGAATGGGATGAAAACGGGGCCGTGCAGATAACCGGAGTGGGAACGAGTTCCTCCGAAGGACTGCGCCGCGGGGTAGTGGTCAATATCGAGTCGACCATGCGCTCGGTGCAGGCGGCAGTGGAAGCCGCTGAAATGATGTCCGGACGGGAGGTCCAGGAGGTGGTAACCGGTATCGGCGGCAATCACATCGAAGGTATCAATTCCCGCGGAGTCGTTGCGGTGACCGGAAAGGGAAGAGAGATAAACCGGAATGATATCGGCAGGGTGATCGAAGCAGCCAAGGCGATCGTTATCCCCATGGACCGAGAAGTGCTCCACGTGGTGCCTCAGGAGTTTATCGTCGATGATCAGGGAGGAATCAAGGACCCCCTCGACATGATCGGCATACGGCTGGAGGCCGAGGTGCACATCATCACCGGATCGGTTACCAGCGCTCAGAATCTCCTCAAGTGCGTCAACAGAGCCGGATTCAGGGTACAGGATATCGTACTGCAGTCCCTCGCCTCCGCCAAGGCGGTATTGTCGCGGGAAGAGAAGGAGCTCGGTGTTCTTATGATCGATCTCGGCGCTGGTACAACGGACATCCTGGTCTACTCAGATGGAGCGCCCTATTACACCGATGTGCTCTCCATCGGAGCGGCCCAGGTGACGAACGACGTGTCGATCATGTTGAAGACCCCCTACGAATCCGCGGAGAAGATCAAACGGGAGAACGGCTGCGCCTACATTCCGATGGTGGATGCCGAGGACGAAGTGATAATTCCCAGCGTCGGGGGCTGGCCGGCTGCCTCGATCCCCCGTCTGGAGATATGCAAGATAATCCAGCCCCGGATGGAGGAGATATTCGAGATGGTACGGAACCGCCTCGAAAAGAAAGGACTGATGAACCGGCTCGGAGGAGGGGTCGTCGTTACCGGCGGCGGAGCAATGCTGCAGGGTACGGCCGAGCTGGCCAGGGAAGCGTTTGGAATCCCCGCCAGAATAGGTTATCCTATGAAAGTGGGAGGGCTCTCGGATGTTTCCCAGAGCCCGGGATACTCTACCGGCGTCGGTCTGGTGCTTTACGCGGCCGAATTCATGGAGGCTGAGATCAACCGCAGCGCCGGGGTCAGCCGCAGCGGCGACGGCATGGTTGGAAAGCTGCGAAACTGGTTCAAGGAGTTCTTATAGACAATTTTTTAAGTGAGAAGCGTGCTTGGGGTTAGGGCGGTTCTCACTGTAGAATAGAAAACAAAACTTGGCTTCTGGGAGGGGGCAATGGAAATAGAAATTGTAGAAGATCAGGCTCAGGAAACTCTGGCACCTACCGTTATCAAGGTTATCGGAGTCGGAGGCGGCGGCAGCAATGCGGTAAACCGAATGATATCTTCGGGACTGAAGAAGGTCGAGTTTATCGCAGTGAACACGGACCTGCAGGCTCTGCAGAGATCAAATGCAAAAGTAAAACTCCCCATCGGTACCAAGCTGACCGGCGGACTCGGCGCCGGCGGTGTGCCGGATACCGGAGAAAAGGCGGCTGAAGAGTCGCGTGAAGAGATCAAGAATGTCCTGAAAGGGGCGGACATGGTCTTCATAACCGCCGGGATGGGCGGCGGTACCGGCACCGGCGCCGCTCCCATCGTGGCCCAGATTGCCCGCGAGATCGACGCACTCACCGTTGCGGTGGTTACCAAGCCCTTCGACTTCGAGGGGCGGCAGAAACTGAAGCTCGCCGAAAAGGGCATCGAGAAACTCCGCAAGGAGGTCGATACCCTCATCACGATTCCAAATCAATATCTACTCAAGATCGTCGAACGGAAGACTCCGATCCGGGAGGCCTTCCTCATGGCCGACGACGTGCTCCGTCAGGGGGTACAGGGGATATCCGAACTCATTACCGAACCGGGCGAGATCAACATCGATTTCGCCGATGTGCGGACCATCATGAAGGGCCGCGGCGACGCCCTGATGGGTATCGGAGTCGGTCGCGGAGACAACCGGGCGGTGGACGCCGCGACGAACGCGATCAACAATCCCCTCCTCGAAGATGCGCATATCGAAGGAGCCAAGGGGCTGCTGGTGAACGTGACCGGAGGCGACGATCTCTCGCTCTCCGAGTATGAAGAGGTGATCAAGATAATAACCGCGAACGCCGACAGCGACGCCCTCATTATTCCGGGACAGTCGGTAAACAGCGAGCTTGAAGACGAGATCAAGGTAACTGTCGTAGCCACGGGATTTACATCCAGCGGGGTCCAGTTCGAGGAGCAGAAGGAACAGGAACCGCAGGATGAGATTATTAAGTACAAGGAGTGGCTCAATCTGCAGAAGGGGCTCAACCGGGACGCTCCCGGTTCCTTCCTGAGCGGAAGGAACTCGGCCGAGAACGACCTCGGGATTCCGGCTGTGCTGAGAGGTAGGAAGGTGTCCGGGGAAGCGGACCAGTAAGATGAAATCCAGGGGAATACTGCGGGAATATGAAGACTACCTCGTTTCAGTGGCACGGATCGCCGAGAACAGCCGTGACACCTATATGCGGGAGATTCATTTCCTGGAGCAGTGGTGCGCCCAGGCCGGCATCGACCTGGAAAAGGTCAGTGCGGTAGACCTTATCGCATACGTCGCCCATCGGCAGGTGAACAATGTCGACCACCGGACACTGGCCAAGGGCATCAGCGCACTGCGTTCCCTCTACAATTTTCTGATGGAAGAGGGCCGCAGAGAGGACAATCCGGCGGCTTTGCTCGAGATTCCGAAACATACAGTCCCCCTCCCGGAGGTCATGTCGGTTGAGGAGATCGAAGCATTCTTCGCGGCGATTCCCCTTGATACATTGTACGGAGTGCGCGATCGGACAATGTTCGAACTCATATACTCGTGCGGGCTGCGTGTTTCCGAGGCGGCTCAGCTCAGAATGGGGAACCTGCATTTAAAAGAGAAGCTTCTGCGTGTCCAGGGCAAGGGCGGGCGGGAACGGCTGGTACCCGTCGGTGAACAGGCGGAACACTGGCTGCGTTCGTATCTGAACGAAGTTCGGCCGTTCCTTCTCAAGAGCAGGAGGATAGAGGATCGTGTTTTTATCAGCATGCGCGGTGCCGGACTGTCGCGTAAGAGTATCTGGAAGCGGTTCAAGGAGATCTGCAGCCGGGCCGGTATAGAGGCCAAGGTACACACCCTCCGGCACTCCTTCGCCACCCATCTTCTCCAGGGCGGAGCGGATCTCCGTTCGGTACAGGAGCTTCTCGGGCACGCCGATATTGCCACGACACAGATCTACACCCATGTGGAGAATGAACAGCTGCGGAAAATTCATGACGCCATGCATCCCCGTGGTTTTGAATCCGGGGAGAACCTGGAGTCCTTACAAACAGTAAGGAGGACCGAGTCATGAAGAGATGTGCGGTATGTGTGCTGGTGCTGATCGTCAGCCTCCTGTCAGTCTCCTGTAACCGGGAACAGCAGAGGATACTGGATCGTCTATTGAAGACGGAGACAGGCGAATACTCCGGAGAGGAGATTGACAGGGAGAGAGTCGAGGAACTCGAAAAACATGTTCGACGGTATGCGGACGAGGCGGAGCAGCTGGTAAAGGAGACCGGGAAGCTCGGTATCTATTACAAGATGCTGGCCCTCGATTATCTCGATCAGGAAATGTATGGACCTGCTGAGGAGTACTTCCTACGTGCGCTGGAGGTCTATCCGAACAACCATGTGCTGCACTACTATACCGGACTGGCGCAGGCCCAGCTTTCAGGAGCACAGCCGGGAGCAGCCGAACGGACTGTGAAGCTGGAAGAGGCGGCCTTTCATCACGAGCGCGCTATCGAACTGAAACCGGATTATTACGATGCTCTGTATGCCCTCTCGGTACTCTACATCTTCGAGCTCGATATGCCTCTCAGTGCCGAGGAATACGTGCTGCGGGCCCTGGATGTACGAAGCAACAATATCAACTCGCTGTTCCTGCTTGCCCGGATACGGGTAATCCAGGGCCGGTTTGAAGAGGCGGTGGAGATCTACGATCTGATTACCGATGAGACCGGGGACAGTGAGATACTGGAACGGGCGAGGAACAACCGTGACCGGCTTCTGGGAGGAGGACTCAATGAATGATCTCCTCCGCATAGCCATCAGCATGATTCCGGGCCTGCGATGCAGGGAGCGTCTCCTTATAGAGGAATGCTGTACGGACGAGAATATATTCAGACGTCTCGCCCGTTCCGCCGTCGAAGAAATGGTCGGACGGAGATTGCGGATCCGCAGTGAGTACCCGGATCATTCCGAACTGCTCGGGCGGGCTGATAGAATACAACGCACCCTCGGACCGAACCGTGTATACCTTGCTGGTTTCTGGGACGCGCACTACCCGCCGCAGCTGCGGGAGTGCTCCGATCCGGTCTATCTGCTCTATGTGAGGGGTAAATTGCCGGCTTACGATGTTCCAATGGTGGCTATTGTAGGTACGAGACGGCCGAGCATGCAGGCGCGCGGCGCGGCATTTTCGCTGGCAGCTGAATTCGGCTGTATCGGTATACCCGTTGTCTCGGGACTGGCCTTCGGAATAGATGCCGCGGCGCACTGGGGATCTGTCAAAACGGGACAGGTAACGATAGCGGTACTCGGCACCGGTATAGATTACATCTATCCCGCAGAGCACAGAGAACTGGCTCGAAGGATACTTGAGAACGGCGGGGCGCTGCTGAGCGAGAAGCCCCCGGGAAGTCCGGTCGGTCAGTACGATTTCCCGCGGAGGAATCGGATCATAAGCGGTCTTGTCCGGGGTGTCGTGATCGTAGAGGCACCCGAGAAGTCAGGCGCCCTCATTACGGCGGAGTGGGCCGTCGAAGACAACCGGAATGTGTATATTCACACGGCAGGCACCAGCGGCAGCCGGAGCGGCGGAACCCGCCGTCTCGCGGCCGAAGGAGCCATGTGTATCAGTCATGCCGGACAGGTGCTGACTGATTGGGAGATCGTCCATGACGTTCCCCGGATCAGGAGAATCGACACCTGCGATCTGCATCCGGCTGAGCTGATCCGGGGAGAGATGGATGAGGATGTTCTGCGGTTCTGCGGCATGTATTACAGGAGAGTCGGATGAGTATTGAGAGCCGAACAGGTGAATACCTGGAGTACCTCTCCGCAGTAAGAGGCCTTTCACCAAACACGGTGGAATCATACCGCCGGGACCTCGGTATGCTGAAGCGTTTCGTCGAGGCGGAGCAGATCGACTGGACACACATGGACCTTTCGGATGTGCGCGGCTTCCTCGGTTCTCTCCACCGGGGTGGATTGAGCGTCTCATCCGTGAACCGGAGCCTATCCGCAGCGAAAGGATTTTACCAGTATTGTGTAAGATTTGAATATATCGGGAGGAATCCATTCCTGCTGATCCGCGGGAAGAGCAGGGGAAGGATACTTCCCGAGGTGATGAGCGAGAAGGAGATCGTGAAGCTCCTGTCAATGCCGGATGATACCTACGCCGGGACCCGTGACCGGGCGATTCTCGAACTTCTGTATTCAACGGGCTGCAGAGTGGCCGAGGTTCACTCGATGAACCTCCGTGACGTGGTCAGAGGCAAGAAGGCCGTCAGGGTCAGGGGCAAGGGCGGCAAGGAACGCTATGTATTTCTCGGCGGTCCCGCCCGTGACGCTCTCGGCCTGTACATCGGACAG
>JBNGED010000064.1:8525-9140 GCA_049975605.1 Sediminispirochaetaceae bacterium
ACCTGAAGGGAGGACGGCTGACCCAGAGGGGAATCGCCCTGATTATTGAAAAATATCTGGTCGATAGCGGCATCTCGAAGAGAGTGTCGCCCCACACGTTCCGGCACAGTTTTGCCACCCATCTGATAGACCACGGGGCCGACATCCGGATGGTGCAGGAGATGCTGGGACACTCCAGTGTCTCGACGACACAGATCTACACGCATGTGGGACTGGAAAAACTGAAGAAGGTATACAGGGAGGCACATCCTCATGGGAAGAGATAGAGACAGCCATGGTATGGGTACATTTTACGGAACTACGGTAATAGCGGTCCGCAAAGGGTCGCAGGTGGCCATGGCCGGGGACGGACAGGTCACCCTCGGCGAGACCGTAATGAAAGGCAATGCACGCAAGATCCGTACAATGTACGACGGGAAAATACTGGCCGGTTTTGCCGGCGCTACCGCCGATGCGTTTACCCTCTTCGAGCGTTTCGAAGGCAAGGTGAAGGAGTACAACGGCGACATTACCAGGGCGGCGGTGGAACTGGCCAAAGACTGGCGTACCGACCGGATGCTGCGCAGACTGGAGGCGATGCTGCTGGTGGCCGACCGGGAGAAGACCCTTCTCATT
>JBNGED010000065.1:0-3910 GCA_049975605.1 Sediminispirochaetaceae bacterium
AACCGGGACCATGCGGGAAGCCTGGACCATATCCCGGTCCCGAACGTCCTCCGGGGCCGAATCCCGGACCCTGTCCCTGTCGGGAAGCGCCTCCCTGTCCGGGTCCGAATCCCGGTCCCGGTCGGCCGCCGGTATTGCCCTTGCCGTATCTGTAATCGCCGTCTCCGTTTTTGCCCATACATCCATTCCTATTTGAGAATCATTCTCAATAAAAAGATACTGCGGCCGCCTGGAAATGTCAAGAGCCACTGGAACAAATCCGCCTATTCGCCTATACTGCCTTCCTATGACCGTACCGATTATCATCAAAATCTTCATATCCCTGGCAGTTATTCTGATAGGGAACAAAGTACTCCGGAATTTGTCCCTTTCAGTGGCCCTGGGAACCCTCCTGCTGGCAGTGTGGTCCGGGCATGACGTACCTTCGATCGCAGCTATATCGGCCAGCCGCTTCTTCAGCCTGGACAATGCCGCTCTACTGATAATCATCCTTCTTGTTATCTGGCTCTCGAGCCAGATGGACCGGACCTTCATCATGCGGGACCTGGTGAGCAGTCTTCGTTCCATGCTCTCCCCGAGGAGCGCCATGGCCGTGCTTCCGGCGGTGATCGGTCTTCTGCCCATGCCGGGGGGCGCACTTTTTTCAGCCCCCCTCGTCGACGACTGTGATGAAAAAAACGAAGTGCCGGCTTTGCTGAAATCGCAGATCAACTACTGGTTCCGCCATATCTGGGAGCTGACGTGGCCTCTCTATCCGGGGGTCCTGCTTGCTATGGAGCTGTCCGACCTGCAGGTACATCACATGTTCATCGTCGGGATCCCGATGATGATAACCATGATCGTCACGGGGTATATCTTTATCCTTCGTCATGCTGTCATCACCCCCGTCCATACTCAGGCATCCGAGCACCACATACTGAAGCTCATGAACCCGATCATTATTATTGTTCTCGTCTATTTTCTGATCATGACATTCTTACCCGGTATTCCCCGGATCAGTAAATATCTGCCGATGATTGTCGGGATCCCCATATCCATGCTTGCCCTGCAGCTGCAGCGGCCCCTGAACGGGAGCGACTGGAAGAAGATCATCTTCAGCAAAAGGGCGATTAATCTGGCCGTCCTCGTGGCGCTGATCCGGATCTACGGGGCCTTTATCGAAGCACCGCTGCCCGGCGGGGTCCTTCTGATGGAACAGATGCGGCAGGAACTCAACTTCATGGGGATTCCCCTGGTACTGCTGGTGATGCTCATATCCTTCCTCAGCGGCCTTACCACCGGCATCAGCGTGGGCTTCGTAGGCGCCAGCTTTCCCATCGCCTTCTCTCTCCTCGGCGCGGATGCCGATGTCATGACCAGATTGGGGATACTGGCGCTGACCTATCCCTTCGGATTTATGGGGGTCATGCTCTCACCCGTCCATGTCTGTTTCATCGTCACCAACGAACATTTCAAAACCAGCCTGCTGAAGAGTATGGGTCGCATCTTCGTCCCTGTCATGATAGTATTGGTCGTCTCATTTTTCATAGGACAGGCCTTTTTACCATAAAAAAGTTCGGAGGCACTTCATGGAAAACAACTCGCAAACCGAAATGATTCAGGACCTCGAGGAGAAGAAGGAGGACATCCTCCGTGAAATCGAAGAGTACAACCGCGAACGTGATCAGATAAAAAATATGCTCGGCCGGATCGGAGGGGAGAAGTACTCGAAGACCGATATGATTATCAACATAGTCTTCCTGAGCGCCATAATCGCTCTGTTCACCCTCGAGCTCACCACCCACTTCCTGCCCACATTTATCTCCATTGAGGTGAGTGTTCTGCTGGTGTCGGTAAAGATCGTCTGGATGATCCACTCGCAGCACAAGTTCAACCATTTCCAGTTCTGGATCCTCAACTCGCTGGAATTCAGGATGAACAACATGTATTCGCGTCTCAAGAAAATCGAGCGGATGCTCGCCCAGGAAGAAAAATAGGAATCAGGCCGGCGGGAATTCACCGGCCCATCCGTTCTTTACTCTTCAACCACCGGATTTCTCAGGATTCCGATCTTCTCGATTTCGACTTCCACCACATCTCCGTGATGCAGCCGGCCGACGCCTTTCGGCGTTCCGGTGGCGATAATGTCCCCCTCCTCGAGGGTAAAATGCCGGGAGATGAATGCAATAATCTCAGGAATCGGAAAAATCATCATGCCGGTGTTCGACTCCTGTACGGTCTCCCCGTTCAGCCGGCAGGTGATCCTCAGATTCTGCGGGTCCCCCGCATCCTCGTGCCTGAGTACGACAGGACCGATCGGACCGAAGGTATCCAGGGATTTACCGCGGAACCAACCCGATTTGTCGGTGGTCTGAAAATTACGCTGACTTACGTCGTTGAAGCAGGTGTAGCCGAATACGTGGGAATAGGCCTCTTCGGGGCTGATATTCTTGCACCGGTCCTTTAGAATCACGGCGAATTCAGCCTCGTAATCGATCCGCAGGTCCTCGAACTCATACTCCTTCAGGAAGGCAGGTATGACGATCTGTTCATCCGGCCCGATGAGTACGTTGGGCGTCTTCGGGAACAGGACCGGTTCGGTCGGTCTCTCGGGATTGTAGTTCTTCGCTTTGAGAAAAACGCTCTCCTTCACATGGTCGTCGTAGTTCAGGCCCAGGGCGATGATCTTGGAAGGATGCACCGTGTATGTTTCACGGCTTCCGGCTATCGGCAGTTCAATCATTAATTTCTCCTTAATCATGTCAGGTAACACAAGTATAAAGATCCTCGCCGGGCGTCACAAGGGCCTCTGGTTCAGCCCGCGGGCCCGTATCAGGCCTTTTGTCGGCCCATTTCAGGCACTGCCTCAGGAACCGGGAACGGCCCGGCGGGCCCGGTACCAGAGGTAGAAAACCTCGAGGAACTGACATATCGAGTAAGCCACCGCGGCGATCAGGACCCCCGGTATCGGCAGCAACCGCGGAAGGAACGCTACCATCAGTGTCAGGGCCGCGGTATTCAGAAAGACCGCCTGGGCGATGTACTTCGTCCGGTTGGCGTATACCAGAACTCCCCGGTAGTAGGAGAGGAAGGCCCCCATGACCGGAACCACCGCCACGATTATCGTGGGCACGGTTGTGAATCCGAGCAGCTCTTCTTCGAGACCCGCCACGTACCGGAACCAGATTCTTCCCGCGGGACTCAGCGCGAAGAGCGTGAATACTCCTCCGATTACAGCCGCCATTCTGACCGCGAAGGTCTTCAGACCCCCGATGTCTCCCGCTTCCTTCAGCAGGGCGACCACAACTTCCTGATACGAAATGGCCAGGGCCCGGAAGAGGAACATCACGCTGAGAACTACAGGCCAGACTGCCAGGGACTCGAGCGGATCGGCGGCGCGGGCTATTCCGAAGTTCAGAATCGGCCTGGCGACGAAAGTTATCACACTCGTAAGAAGGAGCGGATAGTAGAAGCTGATGAGGTAACGCCATCCGATGTTTTTTTCCCGTCCCTGCTCGGGCAGGTCCCTGAGGGAGGAGCGCGCAAAGAAGTAAGCCGCCATCATACCTCCGGTGACTCCCATAATCAGGGAGAAAGCCCCAAGGTCCGCACCATTCAGATTCGTCCATCTCGCCGCCAGTGCAAGGGTGCCCATCGTTATGCACAGCCGAATGAACATGGTGTAGGTAATTTCACGGGTCTTGCCGTGACGGATCAGGACCCCCTGGTAAAGTCTTCGATATCCTATGGTGGCGGCCCAGGGTATCATGATCATGAAGGAACTCCTGGACGGACCGACTATCTCGATCGGAATATCCATCACATTCCGCAGCAGAATAGTGTAAAGAGGGGTGAATCCCAGAATGAAATGGATGGCCGTGAGGATCACCGCCATGACAATACCCTGCCAGAGAATACACTCGTCGCGGTG
>JBNGED010000065.1:3920-8939 GCA_049975605.1 Sediminispirochaetaceae bacterium
GATCACCGCCATGACGTGCATAAAAGTCAGCAGCTTCCGGTAATTGTGACGGCTGTCGCTGAGAGCTGTAGCGGCGGTGAGCATCTGAATAATGGGACTCTCGATGATGAGCGAGAGAGAAATGGTGATTCCGTACGCCGCCAGATTGATCTTGGGATCCGCAAGACGGGCTATGACCGCATTGATACCGGGCTGTTCGACGGACATGAAGAGCCACATCGCCGCCAGAGGTATCCAGAAGATCAGAATCCGCCGTTGTGTCAGCTGTGTTTCACGTATTTCCATCCTGAAGTACCTGCTTTGCGAAGATAAGAATAACGAGTATACTATACACGTCAGAAAACGAAAAGAGATGGAGGGAGGAACTTCCGTATGGGTGTTCATGACTGGGAAGAAAAAGCATTCAACACCGAATTCGAACAGGCGCTGATTCAGGTCGATCAGCTGCGCAAAATCGACCCTTCCTTCACCATAGATTCTCTGCGGAATATGCTCGAGACCGCCTACGTTCACCAGGGGAACAACTGGACCGGCCGCGGGTCGGTAGGCGACGTCTCCCATGAAGCCGTCATTGCCGCCTATCAGCAGTATCTGGCGCAGTGGGAGCGCGAGCTCGGCCAGACCGGCGAAGGTTCAGGCGGCGTGACCTCCTAACCGACCCTTTTCACATATTTTTTCATATCGAACTTGCGCTCCAGTCCCCGGTCGTTCATATAGCGCACTTTACCGAAGACCGGCCGTTCCGGCCAGGCCCGGTCGTGCTTCCCGAAACACCATGCCACCCCGGCAAATCCGTTCGGGTCTCTTCCGTCGATGGAGTACCGGTTATTGAGATAGAGCGCCCGCTCGAATGCCACGGAGGTGCGGCTGCTCCACTCCAGGATCTTCTTGCCCCAGTACATACGCATGTAACCGTGCATCTTGCCGCGTTCCACCAGCTCCTTCTGCGCCGCGTTCCAGTAGGGATCATGGGTCTCCGCCCTCTCCAGCTGCCCGAGGGTGTACGTATACGGACGGCGGTCCCCCTCATGCTCCTCCAGAGTTTTACGGGCCCATTGCGGGAGACAGTCGTAGGCATCGTAGTCCGGATTGTAGAAGACGAAGTTCATCGCCAGCTCCCTCCGTACGATCAGCTCCTCCAGGTAGGAGGCGGCCGACTCGCTGACCGCTTCCCCGATCTGCAGGGCAATGTAGAGGGGTGATATCTGGCCGAAATGAAGGTAGGGACTCATATCGGAAAAATACTCCTCCCCGGGATCATTCCTCAGTCCGGCAAATCCTTCCAGTCTGGATTCGATAAAATCCTCGAGCCGCGACACGGCGGAACTCGTCCCTCCGCGGATCCAGTCGACGGGGGGGACGGTCCCGTCGAGCTTCAGCCGGGGCTCCAGTTCCGCGGTCAGGTCCTCATCGTCCGCTCTGGTTCCCGCGTTGAGCGACACGGCCCGCGGTGATACAGACGATGGGTCTATGTCCAGACTGGGAAAAATGACCTCTTCCTCCTCGAGAGGAAGCATGAACCGTTCCAGCTGCCGGTGAATTCTGGGACGGAAGGTCCCCGCGGTGTATTCCTCCTTCTGCGAGGCGGTCTCAACCGGCACGATTACGTCCGATTCGACCTGTATGCAGCCGCAGGACAGCCGTCCGGCGATGTCGCCCCTCCAGCGCCGCTGAATTCGCAGGTATCCCCGGTCGGTCACGACCAGACATGCTCTGCGGCCGGCTTCAACCACCGCATCCGGGATATCGCCGTGAACGAGCAGCAACTGAATACCCCGTTCGTGCAGACGGCCGGCGGTGTCATCCAGGCCCTGAAGCATGAACCGGTAATGCCGCTGGTTCGCCTCGGGAAAATCATCGACAAGCACGAAGAGGACCACCAGGGGCTTCCGCATACCGTTAGCCTGTAAAACGGCGAATTCCAGGGCATGGTTGCAGTGAGCCCGCTGACTCTGCTGCATCCAGTACAGCACATAGTCGCCGTCCGCCTGTGCTTTCCCGTTCAGATGCTGAATTCTTTCATTTTGAACCATGCGGGACCAATCCTCCCCCTATATTGATACAGCTCTCTATAGATAGTAGTGCCTGCGGCGGACATCTACAAGCGCTATTGCCCAAAATCTCCATATGCGCCATTCAGGTGTTGAAATAATGGCCAAGGTTGAGTATCTTATGTCAACGGAATGGATGCAGAGAAGGGTTCGCGTTTCCACATCACTCTGCCGGATAAATTTGAACCTACAGATGAAATTATACTAAACTACTAGTGCGTAACCCGGACCGGACCGAGAATTCTAGGGATACAGGTATGCCGATCGATTTACAGGAACATACGAAGCGAATAGTAAAAATATTCACGGGCTGGCTGAAGGACGGGAATTCCCACATCACCGCCCCCGTTCGATGTACGCTTAACGGTATTACGCCGGCCACATATTTTATTTCCATTGTGAAAGTGCACAATGAGGAGTTCTTTGTTCAGGAGATCTTCTCCTCCGAAGTGCGGGGACAGATCGTCTATCGCTCATGGACCTTCCGCCGGCAGGAGCAGTGGTTCATCGCCGCTCTGGAGCATTTCAGCAAAGCCGTGCCGTACACAGCCATCAGACCGCAGGTGGAGGATTTCGTCAGACGCCTGGAGATCATACTGGAACTTCAGTCAAGGGGAGGCGCATTCTTCGCGGAGACGGCAGCCAAAGCGCCTGAGTACCTCTCCGTAGACCTTCCCTCCGACAGCGACCTGGAGCGCACGGGCGTCTTCAAACGGCTCAACCGTTCATTTGCGCGTCACTCGGTAGCGTACACAGTTTCGGCTATGGCCGCCGGCCTCATGCTGCTCATCGGCGTCCATGTCGTCCGGGTGAACATCCTGGAAGAGGAGATGAACACTTCCCTCAGGGAGTATACCTCGCAGATGGACTCGCAGGTACAGACCTTCATCGAATCCACCGAGGACGAGATCGTCACCCTCATACAGGACCTTCAGGAGAATCGGAAGAACTTCAGCTTCGACCGTCAGAACTCCTACATCTCCGTGCTGCGCATGGCAGAGGAACTGCCCAACTTCCTCCCCGCCCGCAAACGGGCCTACCGGCTGATCGCGGAGAATATCAGCCAGGCCACCACCTACAGTGAAGTCTTTTTCGAGATGAGCCGGCTTCCCACTGAAGAGTACCAGGCCCGCATTTTTCTGGCCACCAACCGTCAGTCCGTCATACCCCTCTCACAGTCCGCGCCTGTTTTTTCCAGAATGGTATATCCCGTGAAGCTCGAGAACGAGAAGAACGACGGCCGCGGATTCCGCATTACCGACGGCTACATGCAGCAGCGTCAGGACCCTGTCGGAACAGGCGGTTTGAGTCCCCACTACGCGGTGGACATCATCAATGTGAGCAACATCTCGTATGTAAACCACGCCGGAGAGATCATCCGGGAGGGGAATCACGCCGGATACGTCGTAGCGGCATTCGATGGAACGGTGGTCGATCAGGGTTACGACAGCCGCTACGGTTGGCACACCGAGATCGAACATCCACTGACCGACGAAGTGAAGGGGAAATATCCCGACGCTGAAAAATGGTCGTCCTACTATGCACACCTGAAGGAGAAGCCCCTGCTGGTCCCCGGAGAGACAGTGGAGATGAACCAGGTGATCAGTGAAATCGGCGATACGGGAAAGTCAACCGGTCCCCATCTGCATTTCGAAGTACGCGTATATCATCCTTCCGGATCCTACGTGAAGGAGGGCGATTACTACGACAAAGTGAACCCTTATCCTGGTGAGAAAGAGGACGCACAGTAAACCAGTGAGTGAAATTGCGGCAGTAATTCTGTCCTTCGGACTGATTTTTATCATCATCGGTATTGCCTCTCTTCTCCTGACGCTGAAGCTCGTCTCGGCGGAGATCAGCCGCAAGATCATCCACATCGGCGTCTCCAACTGGTGGCTCCTGGCCATGTTCACCATGGAGCACACCCTGATCGCTCTTATCGGTCCCGTCAGCTTTATCATCATCAACTACATATCCTACCGGCGCCATCTCTTCCCCGCGATGGAGGACGACGCCCCGCACGACAATCTCGGGACCATTTACTTTCCGGTTTCACTGCTGATCATGGTCCTGCTCTGTTACAGCGGTCCGCTGTCGTTGACGGCAGGCGCCGCCGGGATTCTGGTCATGGGTTACGGAGACGGGGCGGCCGCTCTCGTGGGAAAACATTTCGGAAGGATCCGCATATCCCTCGGGAATCTGCACACGGGGAAAACCGTTCTCGGATCGGCGACGATGCTTATTGTCTCCTGCATCGTGATTGTTCTGGTTGCTGCCTATCTCTCGCCGCTCGCGCCGGCCGGTCAGGCCGCCACTGGGTCGGGTCCATGGGCCTGGGCCCTCGTCGTGGCAGCCGCGGCGGCCCTGATCGAGCTGTTCACCCCCCGGGGACTGGACAACATTACCGTTCCGATAGCCACGGCGCTCCTGTACTGGTTGGTGCCGCTGTGAACATATACCTTCACCGTCTCGTCCTGGGCGCAGGCATCAACCTGCTGCTGGCCCTCGGGGCTTTCCGGAAAAGGGGTGTCACAATCTCCGGGGGGGTGACCGGATTCATCCTGGGAACGATCATCTATCTCGGCGGAGGACTCTATTTCTGGCTCCACCTGGGAGCCTTCTTCTTCTCGTCGACACTCCTCGGACGCATACGCACCGAAGCCAAGCTCGCGGGCACCGGTATTCACGCCAAGGACGGCAGGCGGGACGGCCTGCAGGTCTTCTCCAATATCGGCCCCGCTGCCGCCGCCGCTCTGCTGTATGCCCTGACCCCCCATCCGGTATTTCTGGTTGCCTTCGCCGCCTCATTCGCCGCCGCCAACGCCGATACCTGGGCCGGAGAGATCGGCATGCTCTCCGCGAGAACACCTGTATCGATTCTGAACGGCCGGCCACTCACCCTCGGCGCCAGCGGGGCCGTCACTCCGCTGGGCTTCTGGGCCTCCTTTTTCGGGGCCCTCTTCATAAC
>JBNGED010000066.1:0-3134 GCA_049975605.1 Sediminispirochaetaceae bacterium
ATAAAGTGAATTTCATCGGTGAAGGCGGAGTCATCATATCGTCCGCGCAGCCCGAACGTGTCGGCACTATCCACGAAGGCGGCAAGATGATCATGGACGGACAGGCGGATGAACTCGCCATTACGCCCGAGATGGCAGCAGGTATGAAAGGAGCACTACCCGGTTATAACGGGGCAATCTATCACAACGGGAAGAAGCTCGGGGTGATCGGTATCGGCGGTGATCCGGAGATCGTCAAACCCCTGCAGAAGATGGCGGAGATAATCATTCAGGATGAGATTACGAAGATCGAGCAGCAGAAGAGTGAAGTCGAATTGAAAAAAAAGTTCGTGGAACAGATTACCGATCTGTCCGACAACATGAAGGTACTCGCCCTGAACGGCTCTATCCAGGCTGCCAAACTCGGCAGAGCAGGGGATGCATTCAAAGTCGTTGCCTCGGAGATGAAGAAGTTCGCCGAAGATATCAACAATATAATTTCACAGTACGAGGATTAGCAGCTCAGCGTAGTAGCTGGTCATCAGCTCAGCGGGCGTAGTACTCCACGATTCTCTGCATGTCGATATTCAGGGAGATATCCCCGATTGAAGGCATAGCGACGACGGATGCCTGGAGCCTGTCATGGTCCCGTTCGAGCCATCCTGTTTCCCGGCGGCGGTTCTCGGCCGTGTTCTCACGGGCTATCCTCTGAGAGTTCTTTCCTGCCTTTACCGCGACGGTGTCCCCCCGGCTGACCAGACGGGACGGAATCGATTCCCTCCGTCCGTTGACCAGTATGTGCCCGTGGCTGACCATCTGGCGGGCCTGTGAACGGCTGCGGGCATATCCGAGCCTGAATACGACATTGTCAAGCCGCAGTTCAAGCAGTTCGATCATTTTCTCGCCGGTCCGTCCCGGCTTTTTTCGGGCTGCGATGTAGACCCTGTGCAGCTGGCCCTCGCTGATACCGTAAGCGTAACGCAGCTTCTGCTTCTCCATCAGCTGCAGGCCGTAGTTGCTTATACGGCCCCTTTTCGGCGCCGACCTACCGGGCGGATTGCTTTTCCTCTGCAGCAGCCGGTCGTACTTCGGCATTTCAAATATATTCATCCCCAGGCGTCTTGCGATCTTGCCCCGGGCTTTTGTAATTCTCGACATGGCTTCCTCCGTATACCATGTCTATCCTATTTATTCCTAGTGTTTTTGTCAAGTTTAATAAGGAGATCTTCCAATTCTGATGCCGTATGTATCGGGGCTTTGCACTGAAAATCAGTGCAGACATATGCTGCTGTCCGGGGACCCATCGCCCTGGTGTATGGAGCTATTCTGCCGATACTTTCAGCGCTCAGTTCATTCTTCCGCAGAATCACGGTACCCGGCATGAATCGACGCCGCAGTACTTCGATCATACCGTCGGCTTCCGCTCCGTCACCGGTGATCACGATCTCGGTCTGATTGACGCCGATCCATTCAGGGAGAGAGAGGCTCATGGTGCACGCAGACGGATTGCGCAGGGCAAACGACATGATAAAGTCTTTCAGTCCGTCAGCTGCCGTCCGGTACTTCGTGTCGGCGGTTATGCGGAATAGAAGATCCATACTGTGCAGCAATACCGATATACCGGAAGGCATCGCCGAATCATACACACTCCTGCTGCGCCCCGGGACATCATTGACCTGATTATCGGTCAGGAAAAAGCCGCCCGACTCCCGGTCGTGAAAGTGGTCCATAATATAATCCGCCAGTTCAGCCGCCGCTTCGATATGGGCCGGCTCAAAATCCGCCTGATACAGGCTGAGGAGACCGTCGATGAGAAAGGCATAGTCCTCGAGGTTCCCTCGGATCCCCGCTCTGCCCTCACGGTAACTGTGAAGCAGACCGCCGTCGGCGTTCCTCATACTTTGCCGAATGAATCGAGCCGCCTCCCTAGCTTCCTCCAGCAGCTCCTGATCATCAATTGCCCAGGCCGTCCGGGCCATTGCCGATATCACCAGTCCGTTCCAGCCGGCGAGGATCTTGTCATCCATCGAAGGCGCCGATCTGCCGCTCCGCCGTTCCAGCAGCGCAGCGCGGCACGCGTTCCACTCATTGTCGTCCAGAGATCCCAGTTCATCAGTGTCACAGTGCAGGATATTCGTATCCTGCTTCCCTCCGCTTACCGAATCAGTCCAGTTGCCGTTCTCCTTTACGTGAAAAACATGGGCCCACCGCCCGGGTGTTTCTACTCCATCTACTGATTCGATGGTCTCAATGAAATCATCGTAGTCCCAGAGATAATACCGTCCCTCTTCACCTTCGCTGTCGGCATCGACGGCCGAGTAGAAGCCCCCTTCCGGCGAACGCATCTCTCTCCGCAGGAATTCCAGTATTTCGCAGGCGGTCCTTCTGAACAGATCCCGGCCGGTCGCCTGAAACGCCTCCGTATAGGCCCTCAGGAGGAGGGCCTGATCGTAGAGCATCTTCTCGAAGTGCGGGACCTTCCACGCGGCATCCGTCGAGTAACGGTGGAATCCATACCCGACCTGGTCGTACACTCCTCCCGCCCGCATGTGTTCGAGTGTCTTGACGCACATGCGCAGGGCCTCTTCATCCCCGTACGCTTTCCAGTATCTCATGAGAAAAAAAAATATTGTGAGGCTGGGGGAACTTCGGCGCACCTCCGAATCCTCCATTCCGCTGGTCGAAGGAGCCCTCAAGATGACGGTATGCATCCTGAATTACCTTATAATCACTGTCAGCTGTATGTTTTTCCATAACAAATGATTCGGATTGCCTGATCGCGTCCTTCACGGAGATAGCGGAGTGCTCAATTTTTTCCCGTTCATTGATCCAGAGATGCTTCACCTGCCTTACGAGATTCTTCAGCCCCACATGCCGTGAAGAGTCTTCCCTCGGTATATAGGTGCCTGCAAAGAACGGAGTACCCTCCTGGTCCGCGATGATGGTCAGCGGCCACCCGCCTGTGCCGGTCAGCATGACCGCGGCATTCATGTAGAATGCATCGATGTCAGGCCGCTCCTCCCGGTCGACCTTGATACAGATAAAAGCATCATTGAGAAGATCGGCCGTTTCCCGGTCCTCGAAGGACTCATGGGCCATAACGTGGCACCAGTGACAGGTTGAATACCCGATTGATATGAAAAGCGGCTTGTCTT
>JBNGED010000066.1:3144-8844 GCA_049975605.1 Sediminispirochaetaceae bacterium
ATCCAGGGCTTCATCGCCCCACCGATGCCAAGCAACCGGATTGCCGGCATGCTGCAGCAGATAGGGGCTGTTGGAACGTGCGAGATCGTTGGGTCTGTTCATGCGGTTTGCCACCTCGTATCCTTCGTGATCTCTATTACTATTCTACCAGTATAATCGAGAACAATTCCGCGTGTCTAACTTTATGGTTTCCAGTTTTGTCATTGATCAGAGAGGATATACATTGCCTCGGCGTATATCTTCGCGGCTTTCAGGATACTGTTTATGTTCAGGTATTCGTCCGGGCTGTGGGCAACCTGCTCTTCCTCCGGGAAAAGGGGGCCGAAAGCTACTGCGTTCCTGAGGGTCCGGGCGTAGGTTCCTCCATTCATGGTGATAGGTTCTGCCTCCGAGTCGCCGGTAGCGTTACGATAGATCCGCATCAAAGTTTGTACCAGAGAGCTGTCTCTGTCCACCAGATGCGCGGCTGAATGGCGTTCCGTCTGTATACTTATACCGGGAACCCGAAAATTATTCCTGATGGCTTCGAGTATGTCTTCATGATTGGCGGTTATCGGATATCGTATGTGAACTTTCATCCTGAGTTCACCGCCAGTGTACTCGATACTGCCTGCATTGAAGGTCAACGGTGTCGAAATGGCATCCTTGAAATCACAGCCGAGGCCGGCACCATCGCTGCCTGTTCCGATGGTACGATTGAATTCCCTGATGAAGGGCGTCAGAGAGCATTCTTCATTTTCCAGTTGACCGAGAAAGCGCATCATACCTGCGATAGCATTCTTCCCCTTCTCCGGTTCGGTACCGTACGCCTCTTTTCCGAGTATGGTGACAGACAACTCGTGCTGCGACTCGTCATATGAATATTGTGATCGGAACTGATCTTCCATTCGGCGGAGTATATGCAGCGCATCATCGATCTTATCCGATTCAACCTTCAGTCGTGCAGTACACGATGCAGGGACGTATTTTGCGGATTTCCCTCCGATTATAGCCTTTGTAGCATCTTCATTGCTCGAAACCGTATGCAATTCGAAGCTCAGATCGATAATCCCCTTTTCTCCGTAAATTACCGGAAAGGGGGCGTCTGGTGAAAATGCGGATTCCGGTTCAGGCTCCCTGCGTAGATAATACGGGATGCATCTCATTCCGGTCTCCTCGTTCGCCCCGATAATGATACGTATATTCCTGCGGGGCAGGTATCCAGAATCCTTCAGAGCCTTCAGAGCGTACAGAACGGCGATACAGGCGCCTTTGTCATCATACGCTCCTCGCCCGTATATCCTTCCATCTTTTCTTCGTCCTTCGTAGGGCGGTACAGTCCAGCCCTCTCCTTCGGGAACAACATCAACGTGTACGAGAACACCGATATATCCGTTCCCTCGGTTCTCTCCGTACTCGATGTGTCCTGCATAACCATCGTAATTCTTCACTGAAAATCCGAGATCGGTACCGGCAGTCAGCATGTAGTTGAGCGCCTCGTAGGGCCCCCGTCCGAAGGGCATACCCTCTTCGGGCGTTTCTTCCACACTACGGATCCGGACCAGGCTCTGTATCCGTTCCACTATCACGTCTCTGTACTTATCGATTGCCGCATCGTAATCAATATTCACTTCAGGTACCGCTTCAATCGAGCTCGATCAGCTGCTTCGGCGATCTGCAGAGAATCTCGCAGCCGTCCTCCGTGATCAGCACGTCATCTTCGATGCGGACGCCTCCGAATCCCTGTATGTATATTCCAGGTTCATTTGTCACCACCATTCCCGGCGCCAGCACGAAGCTCCCTTCTTCGGTCTGGGCAAGCCGGGGCAGTTCATGCATCTCCATCCCCAATCCGTGACCGAGACCGTGACCGAACTCACGGCCGTAGCCGGCCCGGCTTATGTACTCCCTGGCTATACTGTCCGCCTCGGCGCCTGTGATTCCCGGTCGGAGTATGCCGTTGATTTTCTGCTGTGCGCCGAATACAATTTCGTAGATTTCCCTCTGCTTCTCAGCGGCTTTTCCGACAACAACTGTCCTGGTCATATCCGACCAGTACCCTTTGTACCGGCATCCTATGTCGAGGGTAACAAAATCCCCGGTTTCCACCGGCTTGTCGGTTGCCTTTCCGTGCGGAAGAGAGGCCCGCGCACCTGTAGCTACGATGAATGTATCGGGAGTTGCGTCCGCTCCCCGCTTTTTCATATAGTACTGGAGCTCCGTTGAAATTTCCCGTTCAGTGACGCCCGGCTTTATGTATTCAAGAATCTGAGCGAAGGCTTCATCGGTGATTCCACATGCCGTGCGGATAAGCTCGATTTCATGTTTGTCCTTTCTCATGCGGAGCTCCCGGATGAGCCCCTCTATTGGTCTCACCGTTACTCCGGGCAGATTGTCACGCAGCAGCTCATGAAAACTCATACTTGCAAAGGTCTCTTCCAATCCTATCGAGGCGACATTCAGGTCCCGAATGAGAGAAAATATGGTATAGTCGGGACTGATAATCTTCACATTGTAACCCGTACATTCCGCAGCAGCCTGTTCCTGATACCTGAAGTCTGTAGCGAAAAGGGTCTCATCCGCGGTCAGTACTACGTATCCCGATGTACCGGTGAATCCACTGAGATAGGTCCTGTTCTCCGGTTTGAAGATGACGGAACATTCCACTCCCATCTCTGCCATTTTCATTTTTATCTGCGAGACTCTTTCGATACAATTCATACTGATCACTCCTTCACACACCAGTCTATAATCAACGAAGCGACAATTTTTATCCCCGTAATATAATCTTCTATATCGACCCAATCCGTCCATTCCTGTCCGTACAATCCGCCGCATTTCGGTCCTATTCCTACAGTATCGGTTCTTCCATACAGTATAGGCAGCCGGATATCGCTCGCACCATGATACTGGTAGATGATATCCGTATTTCCGGTAACATCAGCTATACATCCGCGTACGGCGGAGCTTATTGCGGCATTCTCTTCGATACAGGCGGGGCTTGCACGCAGATACATCTTCTCAATTCTAGGCGGGTGTTCAGATAACCATTGATCGTCTGCACAGAGACGTGAAAGATAGGAATTCAGATCAGATATCACTGTTTCAATTGTTTCGCCCACTCCGAAATAGAGCCGGCAGTGTATCTCGAAACTAACCGGATCTGTGCCAACATAGGTCCCTCCCCGGGCAAGACCTATATGAAGCTTCGTCTTCGGGCTCTCCCTGTAGCTGCCGTTATCGAACCGCAGACGGGCTCTCCGTTCATTATCCCAGTCACGTAGAGCCTTTATAATCAGCGCACCTTTCTCGACGGCGTTAACTTCGCTGTCGTCCAGTTCGTCGTTCGGTACTCCTTCGGAACCTTCGACGATAATCCGCAGATCTACGGTGCCCATAGAATAACATTTTATCTCCTGAAATCCGTGACCCGTTTCTGCGGCATGTAGGTAGACTGCACCTTCGGCGCGATACCCTCTCTCAACAGCGCTCAAAGTGCCTGCGGACCCTCCTTTTTTACCGAGGATACTCATGAGAATCAGGTCTCCGTCCAGGTCGGTTTCCCGCAGGACGGCTTCGGCTGCCAGAATCATCGTCGCGATCCCGCTCTTTGCGTCCGCTGCTCCGAGGCCGTACAGTCTTCCGTCAATTATTTCACCAAGATAGGGGTTTTTTCCTGGCGTATCATCCGGCGGCGATTCTGTATCGATGTGAGAAAAGAGCATGAGGGATTTTCCACCGCTGCTTTTTCCATTTTTTACGGCTACGAGATTATAAGCTTCATCATCTATCTCTTCCCCCATGGGCAGGGGGCAATAGTCGGGATATGACTCAACTCCTTCACTGTTGCCCCGGAACATGTCTATTCTCATTTCCATCTGCTCGAGACAGCGCAACACCAGTTCCTGAGTAAGGGTCGGCGACCCGCTCGGACTGGGCAGTCTTATGAGTGACTGCAGGAAGCGTACGGCCTTGTCGTTGTCGATGCTTCCGAGGACCCGCTTTTTCAATGTATCTTTCGTCACTTCCGCCTCCATTCAAATCTCACATTTCCCGTTCGACTACATGACATGCTACGAAGTGACCGTCTTCGACCTCTTTGAGTTCCGGCTGTATTTCTCCACACACTTTCTCTGCATACCGGCAGCGATTCCTGAATTTACATCCCGGCGGTGTATCGATCGGACTGGGTACATCCCCTTCAAGCAGGATCCGCTGCCTGCTTCTCGATACCACTGGATCGGCGATTGGTATGGCCGAGAGAAGAGATTGGGTGTACGGGTGAAGCGGGTTCTTATACAGCTCCTGACTGAGAGTTATCTCCACGATCGATCCGAGGTACATGACCGCTACTTTGTCGGAGATGTGCTTGATCATACTCAGATCGTGGGCAATGAAGAGATATGTCAGTCCGAACTCCCTCTGCAGCTTCATCAGGAGATTAACCACCTGTGCCTGGATGGATACATCCAGCGCGGAAATCGGCTCGTCACAGACGATAAACTTCGGTTCGATGGCGAGGGCCCGTGCAATGCCTATTCGCTGTCTTTGCCCTCCGCTGAACTCGTGGGGGAAGCGGTTGATATGTTCCTTGTTTAATCCTACGATGTTTAGCAATTCGTGTATTCGAGCAGTCCTTTCCCGCTTCGGAAGAAGATTGTGAACTTCGATTCCTTCGCCGATTATCTCACCAGTGGTCATTCTGCTGTCGAGAGAAGCATAAGGGTCCTGAAATATTATCTGCGCTTCACGGGTAAACTGCTTGTATTCCCTGTGGTTGTTTCTGGTGATATCTTTTCCGTCGAAGAAAATTGAGCCGTCGGTAGGATCGTAAATCTTAATCACGGTGCGCCCCGTGGTGGATTTTCCGCATCCGGACTCGCCAACCAATCCGAGGGTCTCGCCCTTTCTTATCGCAAAGGAGACCCCATCCACCGCCTTGAGCACTTTACCCTGACTGAGGTGAAAGTACTTTTTCAGGTTCCTTACTTCAACAAGATTATCGTTCTTACTCATGAGCAGGCACCGCCTTTTCTACCGGTGACTCTGTTTTGGGTGCATCCGGATGCAGTAACCAGCATGATGACATATGGTGATCTCCGCAGTCGAATTCGGGCGGCTGCTTTCGGTAACATATTTTCATAGCATATTCGCATCGCGCCGCGAAGGCGCATCCATCTGGAGGCTGAAAGAGGTCGGGAGGGGAACCTGTTATTGCAAGCAGTTCCTTTTTGTTCTGCTCATCCACCTTTGGAACGGAATTGAGCAGCCCCCAGGTATAGGGATGCTTTGAATCGAAAAAGATATCGTTCACCATACCGCTTTCCACCACTTTGCCGGCGTACATAACAATAATCCTGTCAGCCATTTCCGCCACTACTCCCAGGTCGTGGGTGATAAGGATTATTGACGTATTGAGTTTTTCCTGCAACTCCTTCAGGAGGTCTAAAATCTGAGCCTGTATCGTCACATCCAGTGCGGTAGTCGGCTCATCGGCTATCAGAAGACGCGGATTACAGGCGAGAGCGATGGCTATGCAGACACGCTGGCGCATTCCACCACTGAACTCGTGAGGATACTGTCGCATCCTTCGTTGCGGATTCGGCAGGCCTACCATTTCGAGAAGTTCAACTGTCCGCGACCGTGCCTGCTGCATATTCAGACCTGCGTGTTTAACCAGACTTTCGCTTATCTGCTTCCCCACAGCCATAGTAGGATTCA
>JBNGED010000067.1:0-8787 GCA_049975605.1 Sediminispirochaetaceae bacterium
CCCAGTCAAGATAGATCTCTTTCATATCGCACTTATAGTAAAACAATATATAGCCCTTCTTCAAGTTTTTACTTGAAAAAAAGTTGCAAACCGTGTAATGTGTTTTCAGTATGGTGGAAAATACATGTTGTTCTGATGCAATGATCGAAACGTACGCTGAAAGGCTCAAGGTGTGCGGTCACCCCGTACGGCTGAAGCTTCTCTGCCTCATTGAACAGGAAGAGGCCTGCGTCACCGAACTGTGGCGGCTTCTCAATCAGTCCCAGCCGGTCGTGTCTCAGCATCTGGCGGTGCTGAAGGAGAAGGGTATTGTAGCCTCGGAAGTACAGGGTAACAAGAGATATTACTCAATCATAGATCCGTTTATCCGTACGATAGTGCGGAACCTGGGTGAATAGTCGCCTTTTTTTAGTTGAATGAGAGAGTTTTTTGTTGCACTTCCTCAGCGTCATACTGAAGTACTCTTTTTCCCGCAGATAACAGCTGCAGCGCTGACGGTGGATTCATCGGCGGCGCTCATCATATGCGACACCAATACCGAACCGCTTTTTCCCGACAAACCGTATCCTCACTACACTATTTCTCCGGGCGAACGTTATAAATCCTGGGAAACCCTGAACGATCTTGCTTCATGGGCTATTACCGAGGGTGCGGGACGCGACGTCACCTTCATAGGAGTCGGCGGCGGAGTGGTATGCGATGTTACCGCCTTCCTCGCTTCGATCTACATGCGCGGTACGGAGCTCGTTCTGTTGCCTACGACGCTGCTCGCTATGGTCGACGCCGCCCTCGGGGGAAAGACGGGAATAGACTTCGAGGGTTACAAGAATATACTTGGAAGCTTCTATCCTGCCGGAGAGGTTCGGATTGTTCCGGACATTCTCTCCACTTTACCGGACCGGGAATACCGCAGCGGCCTCGCGGAGGTCATCAAACACGGTCTGCTTCTCGATACGGATCTGTATGACCTTTTGAAAGATAAACGGAAGGAAGTGCTGAGCCGCGATCCCGATACAACTGCGGAGCTGATCTACCGCTCGATGCAGGTGAAGAAGAACTATATCGAAAAAGACCCCTTCGAACGGGATGTACGCGGTTATCTGAATCTCGGACATACCTTCGCCCATGCCCTGGAATCCGAGGGTAAACTTTCGGCATGGACCCACGGGGAAGCGGTCGCCTGGGGAATCGACAAGGCCATGAAGGCTGGAGTGCTGCTGGGATTGACCGACAGGGAATACGCCGGAGCGGTGAGAGCCCTTCTCCTCGAGTACGGGTACAACCTTGATATCAAGCTTACCGATATCGATTCACTCATGGACGCGATGCAGCAGGACAAGAAAAAACGTTCCGGCCGCGTGCGGTTCATTCTGCAGCAGAGGCAGGGGCAGACGCAGTACGCGGAGATTCCGGAAGCAATCATCCGGCGCGCACTGGAGGAGTGACGGCAGCGGAAGCTCCTAGTAGTTTTCGTATATCTCCGACAGCCTTCTGTATGCGCGGTTCACCTTCTCCCTGTGCTCAGGATCGACCGAATCGTGCAGTTCATCCGCCAGAAGTTCCAGACTGGAAATGCTTACATCGACGGCAGTGTGGAAGCTGCGGATCACCTTGAACCAGTATTCGCCGGAACCGTTCGTATCGAGGGTGAGGAAGCCTAGGGTCTTGCTCTTCTTGCGTGAACGGGAGAGCTGCAGGATCCTGTCGAGCTGGTCACACAGCCGGGGCAGGTGCGCAGCGGTGGAATAGCTTCCCTTTTTGACTGAAGCAGTTTGCAGGTCCCTGACCGGATCGATGTAGGGTACGATCTTCAGTATGCTTCCAAGCTGATCGCCGGGATGGATCTCGTAATCCTTGTATACTATCTTACCCCTGAGATTTTCATAGCTCTTCAGCTGAGATGCGGGGGTCTCTGCGACGACCTTCGAGATCTTTTCCCAGGGAAGGACCGCCATCTTTTTATTCTTCTTGTACGGCTCGAGCTTGAATGCTTCTCCGCCGAGCTTTATTTCCCAGGTAGTGTCGCGCTTCTCCGCCGCCGGGCGGCCCTTTTTCTTCTTTTCGACCCCGCCGAATTCTATCGCCAGCCGCTCGGAGATATCGGGCAGCCACTGCCGCTCGAGAGGCGACACGGAGCGGGCGAACATACGGCTGGTGCGGACGATCTCACCGGCAACGATGTAATGCGGAGATTCACGGAACATAACCGATCCGGGGTGGATCTGGATTTTATCGGCGGTCAGACTCCTGTATGCCGTGCGGCCGGATTTTTCACAGACGAACTGTATCAGTCCTGCCGAGACTGCACAGAGATAGTCCTTTACCGATCCGCCTGAAGCGATGGGGACCCCCATCTCCAGCGAAACTATCTCTTCGAGCTGGCGTTTAATATTGAGGATCTCGTTCATGATCTTGAGATCGAGATAATACTGAGTACAGAAGTTTTCCCGCTTTTTATTGTCCGTTTTTTTATCGTACGTCCTGAATAGCTTGAGATAACTTATGAAGTCGCCGGCGGGATCGCTGAACTGATGATGAGCGTGCCTCGCTTCCATCTCCTCTCCCGGGGGGAGGAGAAATGGCGTATGGGTGGATAAGAAGGCGGTCGCAATGAGAACTTCCTCGAGCACGTCATGAAAGCGGTTGATCGCCTCCACGATGATACGGGAGTGCCTCGGAATCAGCGGGAAAATCACCATCTTCGCGCCGGTACCGGTGAGCTCCCGGCGCTCATCGAGAGCGTTCAGGAGTCTGAGGGTCTCAATAGCTCCGGAGATGCCCTGTTTGCCCGGGGGCGAGATGAAGTCGAAGCCCTCGAAGTCGCGGATGCCGAGCTCGGCCATCCGGAGAACGACTTCCGAGAGATCGGTCCGGTATATCTCTTCGAGGGTGAACAACTCCCGGTGATCGAAGTCTTTTTTTGAGTAGAGCCGGTAGCACATACCGGGCCTCGTCCGTCCGGCGCGGCCCCTGCGCTGATTACAGCTGGCCCTGGAGATGGGACCCTCGATGAGCGAAGAGGTGAAGGTCCTGGGGTTGTAGTAGTTCATTTTGGCAAGGCCGGAATCGATAACGGTGGTTATACCGTCGATGGTGACGCTGGTCTCGGCGATGTTGGTGGAGATTACCACCTTGTGCTTGCCATCAGGGGCGGGGTCGAAGACACGCTCCTGTTCCTCCTTGGAGAGCCGGCCGTACAGTGGCAGCAGATACAGCTTGGAGCTGACAGAGCAACGGCTGAGACGCTGCAGGCAGTCCTTGATATGTTTTTCCCCTGAGAGGAAGACCAGCATGTCGCCCTCGCGCTCCGCCTCGATCGTTCTCACGACGATGTCCTCGATCTTCTCCTGCAGGGCGTCCTCGCGGGCGTACTCCGAAGGTTTGTCATACACGATCTGGACGGGATACATCTGTGTGTCGATGTGCACAACCGGGCAGCAGTTGAAGTAGGTCGAAAAGACTTCGGCGTTGATAGTCGCCGAAGAGATGATGACCTTGAAATCGCGGCGGACTTCGAGGATCTGCTTCAGCAAGCCCAGAATGAAGTCGATATTGAGGCTCCGTTCGTGGGCTTCGTCTACCATAATGACGGAATAGGCGGAAAGGAGGTTGTCTGTCTTCAGTTCCTGGAGAAGGATTCCGTCGGTCATGATCTTGATTCGGGTGCCGAGCACGGTCTGGTCCTCGAAGCGCATCTTGTACCCGACGGTCCCAGGCACCTCTTCACCTATCTGACGTCCGATGTAATCGCTCACCGAAACCGCAGCTATGCGGCGGGGCTGGGTCACGCCGATAATACCGTCCCTCCCATAGCCTGCGTTGTAGAGGATGAGCGGGAGCTGGGTCGTCTTTCCCGAACCGGTGGGGCTCTCTACGACGATTACCTGGTTCCTGCTGATTTCATCGAGAATTCTATCCCGCTGTTGATAGACGGGTAAATCTTTGGCTTGCATAGTGTGGTGCGACCTCTCCTTTACTTATCGAGGATGTCGGAAATGATACCGGCTGCTTCTTCCATGGTGATCTTGTTGTAAGAGGTCCCGCTGACAATATCCTTCATGGAGACCGTACCGGTCCGCTCTTCTTCGTCACCGCAGATAATTACCACCGGTATATTTTTACGTTCCGCGAGTTTGAATTGCTGGTTCAGCTTCTTTTTTTCATAGAAGACATCGCAGCGCATGCCGGCGCGGCGGAAAAACTCAGCCGTTCGATGATAGTAGCCGATGAGGGATTCGTCGAGACAGAACACGGCAATATCGGCGTTCTGCTCTGTAAAAGCCACTTCCCCGAGCTCCTCGAGGGCCGCCACCAGGCGGTCGAGTCCGATAGAGGAACCCACACCCGGAAGCTCGGTCTTTGTGTAGAGTGAGGCGAGGTTGTCGTAGCGGCCTCCGGAACACACCGACCCTATGCGGGGGAGGCGGTTGAAGAAGGTCTCATACACGATGCCGGTGTAGTAATCGAGGCCCCTCATGATGGATGAATCGAGAAAAATTTTGTCCTCGATACCGAGCTGCACGAATCCGTCGTACAGCTGACGCAGCCGGCGGGTGTCTTCAGCATCGCCTCCCGCAAGATCGGTTATCGTCTGCAGGGTATCCATGAAAGCTTCCTTTGGCCGGATGTATTCGAGGACGGCATCAGCCGAGTCGGGTGACAGGAACTCCGTGAGAAGTTCACGTACGTCGGCGGCGCCGATCTTGCCGATCTTGTCGATAGCGCGCATGATCCCGGTGGAGTGTTCCCTGGAAGAGATCCTTTCCAGAAAACGGTTGAAGACTCCTCGGTGATTGATTCTTATAGTGATGTCGGAAATCCCGAGGGCCTCGAAGGCCCTGTACATCATGAGAAGGATCTCGAGATCGGCTGAGACTGAAGTAGTCCCGACAATATCGAAGTCGCACTGGGTGAATTCGCGATAGCGCCCCCTCTGGGTGTTTTCACCTCTCCACACCTTGTCGATGTGGTACCGTTTGAACGGAATCGCCAGCTGATTGGCGTTTTTCCCCATGAACCGGGCAAAAGGAACCGTGAGGTCGAATCGCATGGCTACATCCCGGTTCCCCTGATCATAAAAACGATAGACCTGTTTATCGGTCTCACCGCCGCCTTTTCCGAGGAGAACTTCGGTGTATTCAAGGACGGGTGTATCTATAGGTTGAAAACCGAAGGATTCGAACATGTGCTCGAGTGTGTGGGTGATATTCTTCCTGACGGACGCTTCGGCGGGCAGGAAATCCCGGAAGCCCTTCAGTATTTTCGGTTCTATCAGCATCTGGTACTCCTCATAAGGGGTGGTCTTGAATTATTATAGGCAAGAACATAATATATAGTAGAACAAAAGAAACCATCACTTCAAGCGAGTAACGATTTGAAAATAAGATACGGTACGACACCCTCGGGTAAGAACAGACCGGTTGCGAAGATTTATTCAAAACAGGAACACAAGATCGACGTTAAAAGAATCGATCAGGACGCCTTCAATGTGGTGAAGAGACTGGCAGCCCACGGATATCAGACCTACATCGTCGGGGGAGCGGTTCGCGATCTCCTCTTCGACCGCTACCCCAAAGACTTCGACATAGTCACCGAGGCAGTGCCGAGGGAGATCAAGAAACTGTTCCGCAATGGACGGATCATCGGGAGACGGTTCCGTCTCGTGCACGTACATTTTTCAGAGAAAATACTGGAAGTATCGACATTCAGGGCTCTAAGCAACGGGGATGAAGAGGGCAACAACGTGTATGGTACTATTGAAGAGGACGTGCATCGAAGGGACTTTTCATTCAACGCCCTCTATTACGATCCGATCCAGGAGGAACTGATCGATTTTGTCGATGGATATGTGGATCTTCAGAAGAGACGGATACGGTCACTCATTCCGCTGAACAGCACCTTTGTCGAAGATCCGGTACGGATGATTCGCGCGGTGAAGTACGCGGAACAGCTGGATATCCGGATACCATTCTTCCTGCGGAGGGCGATCAGGAAATACGCCCCTGAGCTCGAGCGCTGTCCTCCTTCAAGACTCACGGAGGAGATGTTCAAGATAATCGAATCGGGGCAGTCGGCACGAATCATACGGGCAATGATCGACTTCAACCTGTTTAGATGGTTCCTTCCGGTTATCGATGCTCACATTCGGAACCAGCGCCGGAATGAGCGGCAGGAATTCTTCACCTCCCTGGAGCGAATAGACAGAAGGGTACAGGAGAAGGGGGAGAACCGCCGGGGCCGGCTCATAGCCGCTCTGGTCGAAGGGGTATGTATTTTCCCCGACGAGTGGGAGAATACTACCTTCCTCTTCCAGGACATGTTCAAGGAAGTCAAACGGTTGATCGAACCATTGACACCGCCCAATCAGGAAGTCGAGATGGCGGTGGTCTGGCTCTTCAGAGAGGAGGGGCTTCAAGCCCCCGCTCACGTCTTCAAAAAAAGGCGTCCCCATCCAACAGGACAGAAACGCCGTAGAAAACATGTACAGCGGCATCACCCTAGGCGGCAGTAACAGGCCGTCCGGGGCTCACGTATTACATCGATTCAGACTCCGGTTCCTCTGAACCCTGTATCTCTTCGAGAAGGTCGGAAGACATGGAGGAATAGCTGCCCCCCGCTTCGATCGACTGACTGAGATAGAAGGTACTGTCGTCCATGCGGCTGTCTGCGAATGCATTTACTCCGAGCGCATAGTAGACGAGGTCGGCGTGACCGTCGTTCTTAACCGCTGAGAGGTAGTAGAACTCGGCCATCGAATATTCCCCGCGGTTGTAATAGATCAGACCCAGATAGTAGTAGGGGACGTAATGGTCCTGACGCAGATTGACGGCCTGCTGGAATGCCTTCTCTGAGGCTTCCAGGTCGCCCATTGCATAGGCATCGATTCCCTTCTGAACGAGATCGGGGAAGGTGGGCAGGTCCTGCATGTAGTCGACGAAGTCCGCTACCAGCTGTTCCTTCGCCACCCATTCAAATGACCGCGAAACAACATTGTTTTCGTTGTCTGACATGGTAGCCGAGGCTTCGAGGGCGGCAATGGCGTCCCAGAGAAGACGATTGTAGTTCTTCTCCGTGGAGTGGATCAGGAAATCGATCAGCCCCCAGGACTGGGCGTAGAATGCCTCGAGATTACGCGTTGCGGAGTCCTGATCGATATAGAGGAGATTCTGCACAGGGATGAACAGTTCCGGATTGCTGAGGGTGGGGTCCTGACTTATCTTACCGCGGAGCGTTTCGACCCAGGAGTGGTTGGGATTGAAGGTCACCTTACCGGTGGACGGATCGTACGTACAGTTCTCGAAGTACACCGCGAAACCCTTCTGCAGCCACAGAGGCGGATTGGAAATGAAGCTCTTGATATACTGTACGAAGCCGTGATGGATGAGCTTCTTCTGAAAGGATTCTTCAGGGGATGTTCTGTATCCGATGAGCTCGCTTCTCTTTGGATCGGGGTACTGCAGGTAGACGAACGAAGTTCTGGTATCCTTGATGAGGGCCTCGAGGTAGGTGTCGTACGCGGCCTTATCGGCGAATATACGGACCTTCAGGACAGTGTCGAGTGATTCCGGGTCGAAATGAAGATAACCGGTGTAGAGGTCGAAGAAGCCCTCCATGAATTGGGCCGTCTCCTGAGAGAACTCTTCACTTATACCGGACACAACCATGTAGTGGTCGCTCTTGTACGTGTACGTATTCTGAGCGAACCCGAAAAAAGCAGGCAGACAGAAAAGAACTGCCGCAAACAATGTATATCTCTTTATAAATCCCATACCTTCCCCCAATCACATCCTAAAGAATGTGAAGATAGACTGTCAAATACATATATCGGCAGACGTTGCCATAAAAATAAAGTCTCTACTTGAACTTGTCCACCTTAATGTCCACCTTGCGTATGGAAACACCACCGTAGTGTTCCAGGCTTTCGATAATGTAGTCGCGAAGGGAGTGGATGGTGCCGGAGAGCTGAACCCCGAAAGGGACGTGGATGTTGATGTTGAGATAGTAGCCGGAGGGTTCCTGAGTGACCGAAACCTTCCTTACGGCGATGGTATCGTCGAATTCATCGACGCAGTGGAGAACCATCTGGGTTACAGCGGTCTCCGATATGGTGACCCTTCCCTTGCCGAACTCCGGCTGAACGACGGTCTTCTCGAAGACCTTCTCCTTCTCCGGAAGGAAACTGAAACTCTTCTTCAGGAACACCTTGACCGAATCGTAGACGAACTGTGGATAATTGCGGTGTATCTCAATGGTCGGAACCGGGATTACATGCTTTCCCTCCTTCCTGCGGGACATGACCGCCGTCTCGATGTCCTCCTTGCTGGCGATCTCTTCGATGTTGATGACTTTCGAAGGCGAGGGGAGCTTCAGGCGGCTGGAAATCTTGCTGGTCATCTTTTCGGAGGTGCCGAGGATGAGTATCCGCTTGAATTTTTCCTTCTCCAGGACGTGGCGGACCTCTCTGCAGTGCCTGTCGTTGGCAAACAGGGCGGTCTTTATTGCGGAGAGGTAGGCCTTCTCGCGTTTGGCGGATTTGCCGGCGATGATTCTCTGGTCCTTGATGAGAAGTCCGTCGTCGATAAGCAGATCAATGCCGTACTTCTGAGCGACGAGTTTAGCCCGGAAACTCTTGCCCGTCCCGCTGCGCCCGACCAGAGCGTACACGGTAACTCCCCGCAGAAGCCAGACGACGTGCCGCAGTATTCCCTTCATAGTCATATAATATACGCAGAGAGGGACCCTCGCAAAGTACTTTGATTAAAAAAATTAGTTTTGCCGGTGTTGACA
>JBNGED010000068.1:0-5597 GCA_049975605.1 Sediminispirochaetaceae bacterium
GTACGGTTCAGCGAGAAGATCCTGCAGTCATCGGGAATTACCGTAGTGCCGATCGATCTCTCATGGATATTTGCCAGGGCGGGGGAGATACCGGAGAATGACCCGGAGCTCAAGAATAAACTGAAGGCGATCCGCGGCTACGGATCCATACCTGACCGGATTCCGGCAGAGCACATCCTGAGATCGGCGCGGCTGTCACTGACAGTTGAACGGTGGATCGAAGAGAATGAGTGCGATGCCAGCGCCGTGCAGTGCTGGAACTCGTTACAGCTGAACTACGGCTGTGCTGCCTGTCTCACGATGAGCATGATGAGCAACAGTCTCAGGCCGAGTGCCTGTGAGGTCGACATCACCGGCGCCCTCTCGATGCTGGTCCTCTCTCTTGCATCGCAGCAGCCCGCCGCGCTTCTCGACTGGAACAACAACTACGGAGATGAAGAGAACAAATGTGTCAACACCCACTGCTCCAACTTTCCGAAGGACTTCGTCAACAACGACATCGAGATTTCCGAATTGGACCTACTCGGTGAAGATCTGGGCAGGGAGAACTGTTTCGGAGCAATCAAAGGGAAGGTGAAGGCCGGTCCGGCGACTTACCTGCGGGTATCTACAGACGATACCAAAGGCAGGATAAAAGGGTATGTCGGCGCGGCGGAATTTACCGACGACCCCTTCAATATGGACGGCGGTATCGCGGTGGTGGAAGTCCCCGGGATGCGCGACCTGCTTCGTCATATCTGTGCGCAGGGCTTCGAACACCATGTGGCCATGACCCGGGGGAACATGAGTTCGGTCATCGGAGAAGCTCTCGGTACCTATCTGGGATGGGATATCTATGTTCACGAGTAAGACGGAAGGAAAGCCGCTGATAAAAAAAGAGGCCGCCGGAAAGCGCGTTCAAGAAGAGGGACGCGGTGAATCTCCGGCGGCCGTATTGATTCAGCTCAGAGAATTTTCGTAGTCTTTGTTCTTCACATAACCATTGTAGATATCATCTCCGGGCACGCCGCCCTTCGGTTCGAAGACCTTCGGCTGTACAGCCTGGGCGATTATTCCGCGCAGGGAAGCGAGGGTCTGGGATGGATCATGGTACAGCAGCTGCATCGCAATCGTACCCAGCGAGGTGGCTTCCTCTGGACCGGCGATAACCGCTTTGTTGGTGATATCCGCCGTAAGCTGGTTGAGATAGCTGTTCCTGGATCCGCCGCCGATAATGTGAATGGAGTCGAAGGTCGTACCGCTGAGACGTTCGAGGTTCTCGATCGCTTCACGGTAGCTGCAGGCCAGGGATATGTATGAAGAGGCGAGGATCCTGGAGATATCGGTCTCGCCGCACAGTTCGGTAATGGCTTCGATCATCTTAACCGGATTGAAGAGTTTCGTATTGTTGGGATCGTACAGTTCGACGGAGATGCCCGCCTTCTTCGACAGCGCAACGATTTCATCCCAGGTGTAGGGCTTATCACGGTCATGGTCCAGCTCGCGCTTGATATTCTGAAGGATATGCATGCCCGCCGAATTCTTCAGCAGGGTAATAGTATTGTTCGCGCCCCCCTCGTTGGCGAAGCTCATGTCGAAGACGGTATCGTTGATGATAGGTTTCTGCAGCTCAGTGCCGATGAGGGACCAGGTGCCGCTGCTTATGAAAATGAAATTATCGCTTTTGGCGGGTACCGCAACTACTGCGGCGGCGGTGTCGTGGGACGGTACAGAGACAAAGGGAATCTGTTCAACCTCCATGACCTTCGACAGGGAAGGACGTATGCGTCCTCGTTCCTGACCGTGTGGTACAACGGGATGAAAGAGACTGCGGTCGATTCCGCACAGGTCGAAGATTTCAGGATTGTAATCATGGGTGCGCATGTCGAGGAGCTGTGCGGTACTGGCGATAGTGTTTTCAGTGCCCTTCTCGCCGGTAAACAGGTAGTTGAGGAGATCGGGGATAAAGAGCACGTCCTTGGCGTTCCGGTAGTACTCCGGCATGAGTTCCTTGATGCCAATCAGCTGATAGAGAGAGTTCATCGGGTGATTCTGAATACCGGACAAGTCGAAGAGCTTCTTCTTCATGACATCGTCGACTGTCTCGATCCCCTTCAACCCGAATTTGTTCCGGTAACAGAGAGGATTGTTCAGAAGATGTCCCGAAGCCCCGAGGAAGCCGAAATCGATACCCCAGGTCGAGATGCCAACCGAATCGATAGATCCGAAACTGGCCACGGCTTTGCGAAGCCCGTTCTGCATCTCATGGAATATGTTCAGAATATCCCAGTAATTGACGTCATCGATAGTAACCGCCTGGTTCGGCACCTGGTGAACTACCTCGGATGTAATTTTACGCCCGTCGAACCGCCCGACAACCGTCCTGATGGATGAGTTGCCGCAATCGAAACCTACACACTGCACAGTATTGCTTTTCATACCAAACCCCATAGTAAATAATATAAAATTATCAGATACTTTCGATAATTTGTGACTATTGTTACAATAGTATGGTAATATTATAACAAAAAAATGGTGCTGTCAATCATAAATATTCCGGTCTGTCCGGATGTTAGGCCCGGATATTGCACAGACGCATTCCTTTCAAGTAGTATGGAGACAGAATACAGCACTTCAGGGAGATGCATCATGGCTCAAAACGGACCCGTTGTGAGTGTGCGCTGGCAGAATGAGATACTCTTCATCCTCGATCAGACCTGTCTGCCGAACGAGGTCATTATTGAAAAACAGGCGACGGTCCAGCAGGTATGGGATTCAATTAAAAGACTCAAGGTAAGAGGAGCGCCCGCCATCGGTGTTGCAGGCGCATACGGTTTAGTAGTGGCCATGCAGGACAAGGCGGATCTCGGACGTGAAGAGTTCCTGGCGGAATTGCGGCGGCAGGCCGACTATCTGAATTCGGCGCGGCCGACTGCCGTCAATTTGTCCTGGGCCCTGGAACGCGTCTACGCCCGTGCCGTCTCATCTTCAGCCGAGGGCGGCCGCGATCTCTACGCCGAGATACGGGACGAAGCGGAAGCTATTCATGCCGAAGATATACAGCTGTGCCGGTCCATCGGCGAACACGGAGTGTCCCTCATCCGGGAAGGCATAGGAATCCTGACCCACTGCAATGCCGGACGGCTCGCTACTTCCGAATACGGTACCGCTACGGCACCGATGTATCTGGCGCATCAAAGGGGAATTAATTTCCGCGTATACTCCGATGAGAGCAGACCCCTGCTCCAGGGGTCCCGCCTCACCGCCTGGGAGCTCCTGCAGGCGGGTATCGATGTAACGACGATAACCGACAATATGGCTGCCTATGTCATGTCGCAGGGCTTGATCGACCTGGTAATCGTCGGCACTGACAGGGTAGCCGCGAACGGGGACGTGGCCAACAAGATCGGTACCCTCGGGGTTGCAGTGCTGGCAGCTCATTTTCATATACCGTTCTACGTGGCATGCCCGGCTTCCACGGTGGACCTCTCCACCGGATCGGGCAATGATATCATTATTGAGGAGCGGGACCCGGCTGAAGTAAAGGTGATCGGCACCCAGCGGGTAGCCCCGGAAGGGGTGAAGGTGAAGAACCCCGCCTTCGATGTAACGCCCCACGAACTCGTCAGCGGATTCATTACCGACCGAGGGATCATACATTCCCCTTACGGCACAAGGCTTCAGGAGACCTTTGGTTCTAACTGAGCGGTAAAAGGCTTCGAGCCGGCCGGGAAAGCACTGCGGCGAACTTTTTTTTAATCAAACCCAACCCGGACCTCTTTTCATCGTATAATTAACAAGATGGAAGATATTCAGCGCAGGCTCCGGACATTTATTCTTAGCGGAAGAGGCTCGCGGCAGGAACTGTTCGAGGAAATCTATCGCACCTTTGCAGGAAGGGTGCGCCTCTACATCCGGCTGAGATTGCCGGACAGCCCTGAGCAATGCGATGATCTTACACAGGCGGTCTTTTTCAAGATATACACCGGATTAACTCAGTACAACGCCTTCTATTCGCTGAATACCTGGATATATACCATAGCGCACAACGTACTGATAGATCACGTTCGAACGGAGTCCCGCAGTAGAGAAAAACAGAGTAAAGAAGCGGATCTTATCGACAAGGCCGAATCGCACTACGGCGACCCGCTTGACCATCTCATTACATCGGAGACGAACAGGATTATAGGTGAATTCATGAAACAGCTTTCAGGTAATGACCGGCAGATTGCTTTTCTGCGGTTTTATGAGGGCTTGCCGATCAAGCGGATAAGCCGGGTCCTGGAAATACCAGCTGGTACGGTTAAATACCGGATCTACAGTATTCGGCGCCGATTGAAACGGAGACTGGAGGAAGAAGATGAAGACTGAGGATATAGAGCAGCTGTTATTCGACTATTTTGACCGATCAGTTCGGCAGCAGCCTAAGCTCATTCAGCCGCGGTTCGGGAAGCTCCCTGCCGCAAGCCGGGAACCGGTCATATTTTTCGGATTGAAATTCGCAGGGGCGCTGATGTTTTTGGTACTCTTCTTCTCACTTCCAGTTGACGTGATGCAGCGTTCTTCCCTCGGTGACAAAGTTGGGCATCTGATCAAGTCGAAGGAGCTGACGTTAGAATTCAATAATCTACTGCAAAAAGCGGATGAGTATTTTTCACTGGATGAAGTTAGGAAAGGAGGCAGGTAAAATGAAAAAGAGTTATTTCTGGGGCGTGCTGTTCGCGCTGTTCCTGATCTGGGGGGCAACGGTGCTGTCGGGTACATCTCTCGATGTGTACATCAATGTTCCCTCCCTGTTCATGGTGATCGGCCTGAGCGGGGTTCTGTCCGTTTTCAGCTGGGACCTGAGAACCATCGGTCAAAGCTTCAAAGCTGTGTTTTCACCTGCCGCGACGGCACAGGAGATGGAGCTGGGGGTCGTTTTTTTTTCGACCCTTACCACATATTTTTTCCTCTCCGCCGCGGTTGCCACCGGAACCGGTGTAATAGCGATTCTGACGAACCTCTCGGACAACATGGCGGTAGGGCAGATAGTCGCCCTCGCGCTGCTGTCAACCTATTACAGTCTCATCCTGACCCTGCTCGTGACCCTCCCGTTCCGGACTGCTCTCAGGAAAAAGCTCATCGAGAAGACGGAGTAAGAGCGTTTTCGACGGCCTTCAAAATGACCTTGCTGCTGTAGGTGGCGCCGCTGATGACATCGACTTGAAGGGACTGGCGGGTAATGACATCGTCTACGATACGTTCAGCCTTCCTGCCCCTCCCGTTGTCGTGGCGGAGGATTTCAATAGCCTCGATTGCATGATCGCGGACCTGGACCTCGACCTCTGCTGCTACGAGCCCTTTCTCGAACTCTCCGGTGTACAGACCGTCCTCGAGGTCCTGCAGCTGCGGATCGGTGAACACGACTGTCTGCGAGAATTCCTGCATCTCACGGATAGAGCCGCAGCCGCTCAGCAATAGAACCGCTGCGATCAGGCCAATTGCAGTAATAAGCTTCTTCATACATCATCTCCTGTTGAATTTTCCAATCCGTTCAGAATTATCTCTATGAACCGGCCGAGCATCTCCTGACGTTCTGATTCAGAATGTTGATCCGCCGAGTTCAACTGTTCAAT
>JBNGED010000068.1:5607-8782 GCA_049975605.1 Sediminispirochaetaceae bacterium
GCTGCCATAATGATTTCGGATGTTTCAACGGCCTTTTTCTCATCGTTATGAAGCCGGGGGATGAAGGCGCTGATCTCTTTTGCCGTCATCTCAGTCAGTTTTTGCTGATTCGGACCGGCAGTCAAACCAGTTGCCTGGATCAGGTGAATAACGGCCCGGTAGAAGTTGGGATTCCGAAAGGCGGTATCCACATGTGCTCTGATGCGCGTCTCCATGAGCTCCCGGAGAGAGCTCGAACGGACCTGCAGTTCCTGCGACCGCATGCGAAGGGTATGGGCAAAGCCCTCCTCGACGATCGCCTTGAGAAGATTCTCTTTGTCCCGATAGTAGAGGTAGATCGTACGGGGAGAATATTCGATCCTGCGGGCCAAACGGCGTATGGTGAGATTTTCAATGCCATCGTTGATCAGGATATCCGAAGCTGCATCCAGAATCAGACGGCGCAGCGCTTCCCGTTCATACTCCCTCCGCTCAGTGCTACCCATGTTCCTATTCCCCGGAACCCGCGAGATATGGGGCAGCGAAGATGTCCTGAGTGCCGTATTTTGCTGCCTGGGCCTTCATCATCCTGTTGAGGATCGGCGGCATCAGCAGTTTGGGGAAAAAGAAGCGTCCGGAACGCTGTTTGAGCTTCTCAGAAAATGGCTCGTTATGCAGGAGTGATTCAACCAACTGCGGCAGACAGGCGCGGATATTCGCGCTGAAAATTCCCGCTTCCTCCAGCGGCGTTCCGTCGATCGGCGACGTGCCCCCGAAGCCGATTCCTCCGGCCCACTTCATGCCGGATTGCAGGGCGAAGCTGCGGAGTATTCTGAGCGCCGCATCTCGCTGAACTCTCTCGGGATAGCCGGAATGGATGACAGCGGCACATCGGCGTCCTGACAGCGGGCCGGGATTTTCCAAATACAGTCTTTCGCACAGCTCTAAAACAGCGGCCGGAGGAGTGTCGAGGTACAGCGGCGCCGCGATGAAGAAAAGCTGGCCCTTAAGGAGTGAAGATTTCAGGTCCTCATACGTGCCTGCGTTTCTGCACACCCGGGGGACCCGGAATGCAGAGGAGGATACGCCTTTTTTATCGAAAAGGTCGGCCATATAGTTGACCATCGACTCGGAGGTGGTTTTCAGCCCGCGGGTACTGCCGATGAGAAAGGTGACATGCTTCAGTTCAGTCATACAGCTCTCCTGTTGTGTCGACGAATTCGAGTATCCGGCGGCGTGCAGCGTCCAGCCCCTCGTCTTCCCGTAAGACTATGCTTCCGCCGGCCTGAGCGTCCATGTTGATCGTATTGCGCCGGATGAGATCGGAGAAGAGGGATGCCTGCTCTTTGTTTTCCTTCGGGAGAACCCCGATGGCTGCATACATCTGCCGGTGCGGATAGCGCCGCTGGTGGTGGAGTTCTCCGCTGCGGATAACATATCGCGGGGCTATGATCGGCAGCATACGGTCGAGAACCTTCTTTATCTGCCAGTGAACGCAGCCGAAGAGGACCGGACTGAACGTAAGCAGGAGGTCCGCCTGGATAATCTTCGGAAAGAGCGACGGCATATCATCTTTAAGGCTGCAGATTCCGGGTGTCTTGTAGGTGCAGTTCCCGCAGCCTGCGCAGTATTCAATGTGCATGGCCGCTGCTGAAACAATCTCCGCCTCCCACTTCATGCTGCTCATCGACGCTGTGAGCGAGTTCAACGCCTCGGTCTGGAAGCTGTTATCAGGATCCCGGACTTCGAGAACCAGTGCCTTCATGTGTGTATTCCTCTTAGTAAGTAAACGTTGTATAAATAGTATACAGTGTTTACCTAAAAATGTCAATGTACATGCGAAATTTTCTCTCAGCGGTCCTCAATCTGTACCCGATGCGGGGTGGCTGAAGGCTGAACGGATCTGTTCGACTCTCTTCCGGTTCACACCGAAATCCGAGTATCCGAGCCGCGAAGCCGACTTCACATGCACGATGGAAGCGTCCCCGGGAAAGTAGAACTCGACATCGTCGACGAAACGGAACACCAGGGAACGGAACTCGGCATGGATATACCGCTCTTCCATGGTGATGATCCGGCATCTTTTGGCGGTCTCGAGAATGCTCACGATACTGGCGCGGGCTTCATCCATCGTCATGCCGGAATAGGCGAGCGGCTGTACGGCATGTTCGCTGTCCGACGCCATCGAGGAGACGCAGTTCGGAGAATCAGGACAGGGACGGAAGGAGCTGTTCTGCATTCCTATACTGTTCTGCGGCGCACTGCTGCAGGCCCCTACCATGATGGAAACGAGACAGAGGTACGGTAGCACATACTTCATTTGAATCTCCTTGTTTAACGCCTATAAGGTGTTTTGGCTGATAAAATCCTCGGCCTGTTTTACAATAAAATTAAAGCGTTCAGCATCCATCTTGTCCAGCCACGATGTCATCATCTTCATTCTCGGGTTTCTTTCGAAGACTTCCCGGTGCAGAGAGACGAAGCGCCAGTACAGGCCATCGATCACATCACACCAGGGGCCCCTGCGGTACGTGCTCATCTTGAGCAGGTAGCGGGAGGATGCTATGTAGGGCTTTGTTGCGAAAACGCCCCCGTCGGCGTACTGACTCATACCGTATACATTGGGAATCATGACCCAGTCATCGGCATCGATAAAGAGTTCCGAAAACCATCGGTACACCTCATCCGGATCGATTTCACAGAGGAGCATAAGGTTGCCGAGCACCATCAAACGCTCTATGTGATGAACATAGCCGTACCGCAATACTTTGCGTATAGTGTCATCCAGGATCGGCAGACCCGTCGTACCCGCATACCAGGCTTCGGTGAGGCGCCTGCGGTGACCGAAATAGTTACCGCGGCTTTCCCTCGTATGATAGACTCCGCGGATGAACTCACGCCAGCCGATTATCTGTCGGATGAATCCCTCCGTACTCGGAAGAGGAACATCCGCTTCAAGAGCACGGGAAAGCACCTCTTCGGGCAGCAGGAGCCCGATATTCAGGAGCGGCGAGAGGAGCGAGTGGAATCCCAGCACTTCATTGTGGTGAATAGCGTCTTCATAGGGACCGAACTGATGGTACCGTTCGGTGAAGAAAGTGTTCATCCACTCTTTTGCCTGTGAACGGGTGGTCGGCAGGTAAAATCCCCCGGTGTCGCCCGGGTGGTCAGGAAAGGTGCTTTCAATCAGTCGTGA
>JBNGED010000069.1:0-804 GCA_049975605.1 Sediminispirochaetaceae bacterium
GAACAACCACCTTCTTTTTGCCCTTCAGCTCGCCGGTATCGGGATCGAAATCCTTGCCGTCGGCAACCTTCACGCCGTCTACCGTCTCCAGCATGGCATCGAAAAGCCGCTCTTCACTGTCCGCCTGCTTCCTGAGAGATGCCCTCAAGTCCCAGTAGGTCGATCGCCTGAAGCGGATCCGCTCCCGTTCACGCTCTATAATCAATCGAAGGCCGGGGGACTGGACACGTCCGGCGGACAGACCGTAAGCGATTTTTTTCCATACGAGGGGTGAAAGGGTGTACCCGTAGAGCCGGTCCAGTATCCGGCGGGTCTCCTGGGCGTTCACCACATCCAGGTCGATATCACGTTCATTCTGCAGCGCGTTCTGTATGGCTGTTCTGGTGATCTCGTGAAAGACCATCCTCTTCACCGGGACCTTCGGCTGGAGGACCTGTACGAGATGCCAGGAAATACTCTCTCCCTCCCGGTCCTCATCCGTGGCCAGCAGAACCATATCGACTTCCTTGATCTTTTTTTTCAGATCGCGGATTATCTTACTCTTCCCGTGAGGGATAATGTACAGCGGTTTGAAATCATTCTCTACGTCAATGCCCAGCCTGGCCCAGCTCTCTTTCTTCAGGTCCTTGGGCACATCCGAGGCAGACTGCGGAAGATCGCGTATATGTCCGATGCTTGCTTCCACCACGTAGTCCTTGGGCAGGAAACGCTTGATGGTGCGTGCTTTGGTCGGTGACTCGACAATTACCAGTGCAGTTTGCTTCATAATAACACCTTACTATACAAATAGTGAAAGTTCTGTAA
>JBNGED010000069.1:814-8763 GCA_049975605.1 Sediminispirochaetaceae bacterium
CTATCTATTTGAAAAAAAAGTGCGCGCGCCTAGAGCTGAATTATGCCGCCGCCCAGAACAAGCTCCCCGTCATACACAACCGCCGACTGTCCGGGCGTAATGACATGCTCATCCCCGAGATTGACAATTGCCTCTCCAGCCGCCTCCTGACTGCGGGAGATCCGGCAGGGGACTTCCCTCGAATTGTACCGCACTCTGACCTTCGCCTCGAAACTGTCCGGGAGATCCATACACCAGTGCGGACGGCGGATGCGGAACTCTCTTCGGCCCAGGTCCTCCTTGCGGGCCACCACCACCGTGTTGGTGGCCGCTCTCAGTTCGGCTACGTACCAGGGACCGTCCGACAGTCCCAGCCCCTGGCGCTGTCCGATGGTGTAATTCATGTAGCCGCGGTGGGTACCGATCGGCATGCCGTACAGCGTCACGATGGGCCCGGGAGTGTGAATATCGCTCTCGCCGACATGCTCGGCGATGAAATCGGTGTATTTCCCCTCCACGAAGCAGACATCCTGGCTCTCCTTGATGCTCGAAGTGGGAAAATTGTTCTCCTCGGCAATCGAGACGACCTCCCGTTTGCGCATATCTCCCAGCGGGAAGCGGCACCGCGGCAGGATGTCCGGACCTATCCGGTAGAGCATGTAGGACTGGTCCTTGGCCGGATCGGCCCCCTTCCGCAGACATGTATGGCCGTCCCTCTCGACAGTCCTCACATAGTGGCCGGTAGCCATGTGCAGGGCTTCTCCCTCATCCATGAGCCCCTTTTCGATCAGTCTCTTCCTGATCTCCCCGGGAAAAATACCGAACCGCACGAATTCATTGCAGCGGACACAGGGATTGGGGGTCTCTCCCTGCTGATAGGATTCCACGAAATCATTCACCACGTAACGGGTAAATTCTTCCATCAGGTTGATGACGATAAAAGGAATGTCCAGGCGTCCGCATATGTCCCGGGCCCGGTCCAGGGTTTCCGTGTTGCAGCACGCGGAGTCCTTCCATATATAATGACTGACCCCGACTACCCGCGGCCACTCTTTTTTCAATAAATATGCGGCAACGCTCGAATCCACCCCGCCGCTCATTCCGACTGCAATAATCCCTCTGTTCATAGCTCTCAATGTAAAGAAAAAATCAGAGACAGTCTATTCCGGATATCATCCATCAACAGGTCTCACGGTAGATCACCAGAGGCTTCAGGATCTTCTGCATAGTCGGGCTCGTATCATTCTCGTCCAGCATCTGTATCAGACGTTCACAGGCCAGCCGGGCATGCTCTTCCCGCGGCTGGTGAATGGTGGTCAGTTTGGGGCGGAAATACTTGCCGAGCTCGGTATCGTCGTATCCCACGACCTTGATGTCCTCAGGAATTCTGATTCCCAGTTCCTTCATAGCTTCGATGGCGCCGATAGCTACCAGGTCCGCCTCCGCGAATACTCCGTCGATAGACTTCAGCTCCTCTCTGCTGTTCATGATCGTGTTGTAACCGAACTCGAAAGAACAATCGCCGCCCCGTATGAGCCCGGGGTCGAAGCTGATACCCGTCTCCTGAAGGGCCTGCATGTAGCCTTCGGTTCGCTCGATGAACTGGATCTCCCGGGAATCCTCCCGCAGACAGAGGATCTTCCTGCAGCCCGCATCGGTCAGCAGCCTGGTGGCCATGTATCCGCCGTACACATGGTCGGTAAACAGATAGTTCATCAAGCTGTAATCGAAACTCCGGGGTTTGAAGTGGAGAACTACGAAGGGAATACCGGATGAGCTTATGTATTCCCAGTCCTTCACCGGTATCTCAGGATGGATCAGCAGCAGTCCATCTACCTTCTTCCTGCTGATCAGCTTATTGATATTGCTGTCCCCGGTGTAGTGATTGGTGGGGAAACTCCCGATACTGTCCAGGCTGGCCTGTTCAAGGCCATGCCGCAGTCCCTGGACCAGGAGCCCCAGATAGAGAGAGTTCCCGAAGGTGTCGAAGAGTTCGGGATAGATGATCCCGATCGTGCCGGTACGGCGGGTAGAAAGACTCTGGGCGCTCGAATTGAAGGCGAAATTCAGTTCGCCGGCAATTTGCTTGATCCGTGACTTCGTCTTATCGGATATGAGAGGACTGTCGTTCAGACTGCGGGAAACGGTGGAATGGCTTACTCCCGCTATTCTGGCAATATCCTTGATTGTGACGGTTGTTTTGTTCGGCTCCCTCTCTTCCCTGCCGCTTTTCTCTGTGCACACGGTTGCATTTCCTTATTCCAGTATATTCCTCATGAAGAGGGTGTCAAGACAATTTTTTTCTTGCACACGGTTGCATAAAATCATATAATTCCATGGTGAGCATACCACAAATCTCAGCTTTTGTAAGGAAACTGCTGAATATTCGGGAGGATGATGTATGAGCGCCGGCGACAGTCCGATTTTTATCGACAACGAGTGGACTATTAGAGAGACCATTTTCGAATCCTCCCAGATTGTTACCACCGGCAGCAACTTCATGACCGGAAACGGATATCTCGGATACCGCGGAACATTTCCCGACTGGACCGCGGAACAGTCGGCGGGCTGTATCGTAAGCGACACCTATGATAACGCCGACGGAAGGTGGACCGAACTCTGTAACGTCCCCAATGGCCTCTACACCCGCTGCTCCTACCAGGGAAATCCCCTGACCCTCTTCGTACCGCAGGATACGGATGATCCTCCCCGTGTGTCGGATTACAGTCTCTCCCTCAATTTCCGCTATGGACGAAGTTCCGGAAGCTACCGATGGACGGCCGGCGACGGAAGGAATTTTCACCTGTCCTTCGAACGGTTCGCCAGCTATCACAACCTTCACCTGGTTGCACAGCGTGTGCGTATCATGAGCGACATGTCCGGTCCTCTCAGCATAACAACGGGCATAGACGGACAGGTCTGGAACCTGAACGGCGACCACTTCCGCGAAGCTTCGCCATTCGGGGAAGAAACAATTATAGGGCTCCTGGCAAAAACAAGCGAAAAAGGGATCCCCATTGCCGTCGCACAGGCGGTTCGTATCTACGACGGTTCGGCGCCCGATGTCCGTCCCATCGGCAACAGCTGCGGAGCTGAAAAAGCACCCGGCATCGACGCAGCCGCAGCACGGCGAAATTGTAAGGCCGTCGAACTCGACATACAGGCTGGTGAAGAGCTCGTAATCGAACAGGTGATGACCGTCTTCTCCGGGAACGACCTCGATGATCCGCAACAGGCGGCGATCCTGCTCGCCCGGGAAGCGGCCCAATCAGGATACGACCGTGAATCTGAACTGAGCGCCCGTGTCTGGGATTCCATGTGGAACCGCTATGACATCCAGGTCGACAGCAGTGATGATACCCAGGCACTGCTGCACTACAATCTCTATCACAACATCATTGCAACCCCTGCTCACACCGATCACCTGCCGATCGGCGCCCGCGGACTCTCCTGTCAGGCTTACCAGGGCGCCGCGTTCTGGGACCAGGAGATCTTCAACCTCCCGATGTACCTGTACACCAACCCCGAGGTTGCCGGCAGGATCCTCACGTACCGGCACAAAACCCTGCCGGGGGCCGGAAGAAAGGCCCGCCGGCTCGGTTTCGAAGGAGCCTTCTACGCCTGGATCAGCGGAGACACCGGAGATGAACTCTGTCCGGACTATTTTTTCAAGGACGTTCTCACAGGCAGGAAAATACGCAATCACTTCAACGACTGGCAGATTCATATATCCATGGATATCGCTTATACAATCCGGCAGTACTTTCTGGCCACCGGAGACTGGGATTTTATCCGTGACCACGGGGCCGAGATGCTCTTCGAGATCGCCAATTTTATCGTATCCAGAGCACACTTCAAGAAGGACAAGAACCGCTACGAGATTATCAGGGTGCTGGGCCCCGACGAATACCACGAGAATGCCGACAACAACGTGTTCACCAACTATCAGGCGAAATGGAGCATCTCCGCTGCCCTGGAGGTCTTTCAAAGATTGAGGAGCGAGGCACCGGAGCGGATTGCGGCCCTCTCCGGGAAGATGAACCTGACGGATGAACGCATCGCTCTGTGGGAGGAGATGGCGGAGCTGATGTTCATACCATCCCCGGATCCGGACACCGGTTTGATCGAACAGTTCGACGGCTACTTCGCTCTCGAAGACATTCTCCCGGGACAACTTGAGAATCGGCTCATAGATCCCGACGAATACTGGGGCTGGCCGAACGGGATCGCCTTTGAAACTCAGGTAACCAAGCAGGCCGATCTCCTGCAGCTCTTCTGCCTTCATCCGGACCTGTATGACCGGGACATCATGAAGAGCAACTACGAATATTACGAACCCCGGACCCACCACCGTTCATCCCTCAGCCCCGCCGTCCACTCGATGGTGGCCGCCCGTATCGGCCTTGCAGAACAGGCGTACAGCTACTTCCGGCAGTCTCTCACTATCGATCTCTACAACACCAACCCTCCCGCCAGCGGAGGCACCTTCATCGGCGGCATTCACACGGCCGCCTGCGGAATCGCCTGGCAGATGGTTGTCCTGGGTTTTGCAGGAGTATCGGTCACCGAAGAAGGTTTTTCCTGTGATCCCCGGCTTCCGGCACAGTGGAGCCGCGTGCAGTTCCCATTCGTCTACCTGGGCCAGGAATTCCTGTTCACCCTCACCCATGATTCGATCAGGATAGAGAGTATCTATTCCAATACACAGGCTGTTCAGATCAGGATCAGAAATGAAGAGTACAGAATGGAACCCGGCGCAATCCGGACGCTTACTCGCGATTAGTTTAGATACTCAATCCCGTCCGTAGAAGACTTCCCGCAGTTTTTTCAGGGTCAGCTTGTCCGTGGAGCTGCATTTCCAGTCCGCCTGTACCAGGTACTCCCCGACTCCCACTGAGAATATTCCCGCCGCGTTGATAGCGTCCACTCCCGCCTGGGCGTCCTCCACCCCGATGCAGTTCCGCCGCGGTACGCCGAGCATCTCAGCGGCAAGGAAGAACTGCTCCGGATCGGGCTTCCCCTTGGCCACCCTGTCAGGATCGGTGATGACGTCGAAATAGTCCTCTATCTGAAGCCGGGAAATGATCGTACCGGCGTTGCGGCTCGCGGAAGCAAGGGCCATCATGATGCCGGCCGCCCTGAGTTCGTCGAGGAGCTCCTGTATCCCCGGAAGCAGGTCATCCGGAGTAATCCGGGTGATGAGCTGCCGGTAGTAGTCGTTCTTGCGGGCGGCAAATTCCTGCTTCTGTGCTTCGGTATAACCCCTGTCCGGGACCCGTCCGAGGAGGAGTTCGAGGCTCTGCATTCTACCTACTCCGCGGAGGTTGTGGTTAAAATCCCGGTCGAAGGGGATCTCCAGCTCCTCGCACAGTTTTTTCCAGCCCAGATAGTGATATTCCGCTGAATCGGTGATCACACCATCGAGATCGAATATCACCGCCTCGAGCTCGGGACGATTTGAAAAAACCAGAGGCGATCCCCTGTACACCGCATGCTGCTTCCCTTCATGCAGCAGTTCCAGGGACTCCCCCTCCTTGAGGGTATAGGCTACCTCGTTGTGGGTGATGGCTACCTCGAGGAGCTTGCTCCGGACATTGAGATTGAAGGTGAGACGGTCCCACTGCTTCGGCAGGTGGGGCTGAAAGGAAAGGATACCTCCGTAGTCCCGCATCCCGGCAAAGCCGTGCACGACGCTGGTCCACGTCCCGGCCATGGCGGCGGTGTGCAGTCCGTCCCTGACGTTCCCGTTTACATTGTCCAGATCGATGCGGGCGGTGCGGGCAAAATATTCATAAGCCAGCTCCTCCCGTCCTACTTCGGCGGCCACGACACTCTGAACGCAGGGGGAGAGCGAAGAATCTCCCGTAGTCAGATTGTCGTAGTAATCGAAATCCCGCCTCTTCTCCGCCAGGGTGAAACGGTTCCCCTGAAGGAACAAAGCCAGGACCAGGTCGGCCTGTTTCAATATCTGGTGACGATAGATGACCAGGGGATGGTAGTGCAGGAGGAGAGGCCGCTTATCCAAAGGTATCTCCGAGATAGGCCAGATCTTCTTATCGAGAAAGCTGTCGTCCTGTGGATGAATACCGAGTTCCTCGTCGTACGGCAGATACATCGCTTCGGCAGCGCGGCGCCACCGTATCGGTTCCCTTTCATTGAGTTCCACCCGTGAGACCAGCTCGCTGTAAGCAGCCGGGTCCTCTTCCCTGAGCCGTTCAAGTATATCCGCGGCGAAAAAAAGATTCTCCCTGGCCATGAGGTTCGTGTAGTAGTTGTTATTGACCAGCGCCGTGTATTCATCTGGGCCGGTCACTCCGTTTATACAGAAAGCACCCCCCTTGTGCGGGATGTACTCTCCGAGATCACACCACATCCGCGCCGTCTCCACGGCGATCTCCGCCCCCCTCGGCAGGAATTCGCTGCGCCCCGTAACCTCCAGGAACCGCTTTATTCCGTAGGAGATATCGGCGTCGATGTGATATTGGGCCGTACCTGCCGGATAGTAGGCCGAGGCTTCTTCGCCGTTGATGGTCCTCCACGGAAACAGCGCTCCCTTCTGACTCAATTCACGCGCCCTTCGTCTGGCCTGCTCCAGGATACTGTAACGGTACTCCAGAATTGACTGGGCGATCTCCGGCTGGGTATATATGAACATGGGAAGGACATAGATCTCGGTGTCCCAGAAGTAGTGGCCCTCGTATCCCTCGCCGCTGAGCCCCTTGGCGGGAATACTGGTTGTACCCCGCCGTCCGGCCGACTGCAGCAGGTGAAACAGATTGAAGCGAAGCCCCTGCTGCATCTCCCGATCACCGTCTATCTGCACATCCCCGTGTTCCCAGAAGTCATTCAGATAGGCGAACTGTTCCTCTTTCAAGCGTTCGAAGCCGTCGGCAACAGCCCTGCCGAGCTCTTCCCGCATGATCTCCGTATTCCGAGCTTCCTCGGAAATAGCGCGGTACGAATAGGAGAGGAACTTGTCGAAGGAGATCTCATCTCCTTTTTTCCCGTACAGGCTGAACCGCAGTCCCACTTCACCCGACTGCTTGAAGACTTCCAGCTCCTTCTTCCCCTCCGGAAGACTGTGGGATACTCCGCAGGCCAGTGTCAGTTTGGACTGCTGAGTACGCGCTGTGAGTTGCCCCCGTTCGGTCGCAGCCGACCCTTCATGGTAGCTCAGTGCTGCGCCTTCGAGACTCGAACCTGTCCGCGGATCATCTTCGCTGCGCATATTGGATACATTGCCGTCCAGGGTGCTGAGAATACGGATATCGGTATCTCCGTCGAGCGATGTCAATGAATACCTGATGGCCGCTACATGACGCCGGGTCAGCGGCACGATGCGTTCACTCCTGATGCGGATTCTTCTCTCCTTCGGAGACTCCCACTCTACGAGACGCCGCAGCACTCCCTCCCTCAAATCAAGCTCGCGCCGGTACTTCAGTATTCTGCCGGTAGTGATATCAAAGGGCTCGCCGTCGAGCCGGATCCGGATCTTGCGCCCGTCAGCCACATTCAAAATCGTTTGACTGTGTTCCGGGTAGCCGTAGGCCTTCTCGCCGTAGGTAATGGGGTGGGATTCATAAAATCCATTCAGATAGGTCCCGCGGCACCATGCATACCCCATCTCTTCCAGAGTACCCCGTATGCCGAGATATCCGTTCGCCAGGGTGAACAGCGATTCTCCATCCGCCATCTTCTCGGGAACAAGCTCTTCTTCAATGATCTTCCAGGGATCGGTTGCATATTCGCTCATTCACAGCTCCAACAGTCAAACCGGTAAAATGCACACGGTTGCATAATATACAGTCTAAAATAGGTCCCATCCCGTTGTCAAGAAAAACCGTCATCCTGGAAGTACGGAAGGATGACGGCGCCGCCGGCATCTGCCTGTCCGCCAGTATCAGCGTGCCGCCGGCATCTGCATTCACCTCACTACCCTGCCGCGGTGCTCTTCGAATACCCGTAAATAC
>JBNGED010000070.1:0-8713 GCA_049975605.1 Sediminispirochaetaceae bacterium
GAAGGGAACGGGTTTGAGGAAGCCTATACGGAAATCCTGGATGAACTCCGGGCAAATTGGCCTATGACACAGCTCAAGGCGCACGGTATCGCCGTAGGCCTGCCCGATGACGGGGACATGGGCAACAGCGAAGTTGGACACAACGCCATCGGCTGCGGCCGTGTGTACGCCCAGGGAGCCAAGCGGGTGAACCAGGCCATCAAGGACGGGAGCATATTCAACGGAGTGGTCTGGAAAAAACTGGTCTCCAACGTGAAAGACTCCGGCGGCACCCTTCATTTTCTCGGTCTCCTCTCGGACGGGAACGTGCACTCTCACGTCAAACATCTCGAAACCCTTGTCCGGCAGGCGAAGCAAGAGGGGGTCGGCCGGGTGCGGATTCACGCCCTTCTCGACGGACGGGACGTGGGCGAGACATCCGCCCTCGAGTTTTTCGATCCCTTCGACGAGTTTCTCAGGGGACTCTCGACGGACGGTTTCGACGCCAGGATAGCCTCCGGGGGCGGCCGGATGAAGATCACCATGGACCGCTACAACGCGGACTGGGACATGGTGAAAAAAGGCTGGGAGACCCACGTGCTGGGAGAGGGACGTCAATTCCCCAGCGCTCACGAGGCAATCGAGACACTGCGGGCGGAGACCCAGGCCATCGACCAGGACCTTCCGCCCTTCGTTATCGGAGAGGACGGGAAACCGGTGGGGACCGTCGAAGACGGCGACAGCTTCGTGCTCTTCAACTTCCGCGGCGACCGTGCCCTCGAGATAACCAAAGCATTCGAAGCCGGCGATGATTTCAGCGAGTTCGACCGTAAACGGCTCCCCAGGGTCGAGTATGCCGGTATGATGGAGTACGACGGCGACTTGAAGGTTCCCCGGCAGTACCTGGTACCGCCTCCTTCCATCGAGCGGACCATGGCTGAATATCTGGTTGCATCGGGGGTGAAACAGTTCTCCATCAGCGAGACCCAGAAGTTCGGTCATATTACCTACTTTTTCAACGGCAACCGGACCGGGAAGTTCAGCGAAGAGCTGGAAACATACGAAGAGATAAAGTCGGACCGGGTCCCCTTCGAAGAGCGCCCGTGGATGAAGGCCGCCGAGATCGCCGACCGGGTGATCGAGGTGATCGAGTCCGGGGAATACGAGCTTATCAAGCTGAACTTTCCCAACGGCGACATGGTCGGTCACACCGGCATCTACGAAGCGGTGCTCTGCGCGATGGAAGCCCTCGATCTCTCCCTGGGCAGGATACAGAAGGCGGTGGAGAAGGCCGGAGGTGTGATGATCGTCAGCGCCGACCACGGGAATTCGGACGACATGTTTGCCCGGGATAAGAAGACCGGGGAAGTGAAGATCAAAGCCAACGGAAAGCCGCAGGCCAAGACCAGCCACTCCCTCAACCCGGTCCCCTGCATTATCTTTGATCCGGAGTATGACGGAGAGTACGCAAAGGAACTGCGCGGCGGTCTCGGTATATCCTCACTGGCGGCAACCACCATCGAGCTGCTGGGGTATGAGCCCCCGGAGGACTACGATCCCAGTGTATTTCAGTGGAAAAAATAGGAAGTGATGTAAATTGAGAACTCCGGCCGGCGAAGGGTAAGCTCTTCTCAGCCGTCTTCGAGAACGGAACGGGCCTTCTCGGCTATCTGCCATGGGACCGGCTTGCTGCTGTAATCGTAGCTCCGCGGATCGAAGGGTCCCGTTCCGGGCAGTCGCGGCAGGTCGAGGACGTACCGGAGGTCCGCGCTTCCAACTTCGACCGCCTCCTTCCTTATCTCCTTGATGGTAAAGACATTCGGTAAAGCCCGGCCGACCTCGACCGAGGTAATCCCTCTGAGGAACCTGATGAGCCAGTCGGGATGGTCCCGGTCGATGGACTGCAGTTCGCTCTGCATCTTCTTCAGGTCGCCGACTCCGAAGATTGTCCGGATGGAAGCGACGAATGCATGGGCCATTCTGATATGAACGGTGAACAGGTCTTCACCGGCGAACTGCGGTTCGGCGGATTCAAGGAGTTCCTTGGCCCGCATGGCGTTGTCCCTCCGGGCCGACCTGATGTAGCGGTAGGTGTGAAGAACTCCGGCTGCGTATTCGACATGCGCCGTTTGCTCTGAACTGAACGCATTGGATTTCCCGATCAGGTCCTCCAGACGTTCGATCTCCGTAACGATACGCTCTTCTTCGGGGGCGAGGAGATAGGTCAGGCAGAACCGGTGGTCAACGGCCGGAATTTCTTCGCCGGCGGCAAAGGCGTCGCCTGCATATAGAGTGATCAGAAGAATCAATGAGAGGACTCTCCGAATTTTCGCCGAGTGATTGGACAGATTGTTTTGCATATGCCGCTCCTTTCCCCTATTATATTGAATTATGGAACAGGCTCCAATTTTGCTGCACGTTTTTTTGTGGTCCGCCGCGGCCTACTGGGCGGCGGGTTTTTTTCTGCTCTGGAGGATTCCGAAGCTGGGGCGGCTGGACGCGGGCGAGGGTACACCCGCGGATGAAGCCGGAAATGACCGCGGCAGGATTGAGACGGACCTCCGCCGGCTTTCCATCATCATTCCGGCCAGGAACGAATCCGGAACGCTGCCCTTTTTACTTGATTCACTTAAAAAACAGGAGAAGCTGCCCCTCGAGATCATAGTGGTGGACGACCAGTCTATCGACGGTACAGGGGACCTGGCACGCGGATACGGGGATATCGGTGTCAGGGTGATCGTTTCCGAGGAACGTCCGAAGGGCTGGACCGGCAAGAACTGGAGCTGCCACCAGGGATCGCTGGCGGCGCAAGGCGACTATCTCCTCTTTCTGGATGCGGACACCTCCCTGACGGCCCCCGATTCGCTGCTGCGCCTTCTGCAGGAGTACCGCCGGCGGGGCGGACTCCTGTCGGTACAGCCTTATCACCGGGTCCATGCCCTCTATGAACAGCTGTCCGGGTTTTTCAACCTGATCGTGATGATCGGCTCGGGGGCCTTCTCGAAGTGGAGCAGACCGGGAGAGGCGGTCGGGTGCTTCGGACCCTGTATTCTTATGAACCGTGAGGACTACCGCTCGATCGGCGGTCACGAGGCGGTGAGAGCCGAAGTGGTTGACGATCTGGCTCTATCGCGGCTCTGCAGAGAGGCCGGTACAGGGGTCCACTGCTTCGGAGGCAGGGAGACGATCTCCTTCCGCATGTACCCGGGGGGGCTCGGCAGTCTCGTAGAAGGCTGGACGAAAAACATGGCGGTGGGAGCTTCCCTTGCGGACCTGCGGACCATTATCCTGCTGGTTGTCTGGTTCACGGGAATCAGCAACGCAGCCCTCATGATTGCGGCCCTATCCTCCGGCGGTTTCTGGTTCCCCTGGGGGCTGATCGTCCTGGCAGTGTACGGCCTCTACGTGCTGCAGGTATTTATACAGTTGCGGCGGGTCGGCAGTTTTCACTTCGCGGCGGCCCTCTTTTTCCCGCTGCTGTTTCTCTTCTTCGTGGTTATCTTCCTCTACTCGGTTGTACGGGTGAAGGTGCTGCACAGTGTTACCTGGAAGGGACGGGAGATCGAGATAGGCAGGGGGGGCTGAGCAGTGGGGCTGCTGCAGAACGAACTCTTTCGTATTATTGCCGGCAACTCGGCGGCGTGGTTCCTGGTAATCTTCATCCCGGGAACCATCATCCAGCGGCTTCCGCTCCGGCTGTTCCGGGAGGATGCCTTTCTCTTCCGGATCCGCCGCTGGGAGCGGGAAGGCCGGATCTACCGTTCCCTTGGGATCAAATGGTGGAAGGAACTCCTGCCGGATGGAGCGGGGATATTCCAGGATGGTTTCCGGAAAAAAAGGATGCACGGGATGGACCAGCTCTACCTGAAGCGTTTCATTCTCGAGACGTGCCGGGCTGAACTCGTCCACTGGGTGATCATCGGTCTAATCCCCCTTTTTTTTACATGGAATCCCCTCGAGGTTGCGGTCTGGATGGTTCCTTTCGGCCTGCTGGTGAATCTGCCGTGCCTTCTGACGCAGCGGTTCAACCGCCCGCGTCTGATACGTATGCAGCGCAAGGCTTAAAGGTCGTAAGCTTGTGTCGGGAAATGCAGGGAGCCCGCGGCAAGGAGCCAGGAACCGGCAGCCGCCGACGGAACAGTCCGGCAGCATCAGACGGCATAAGCCGAAGGCGGAACAGGCCGGCAGCCGCCGGCATTTGACAAGCGCCCCCGAATTGTTGATAAAGGGAGAAGAGATATCGAGACAATGGAGATAGAACAGGTCCACTACGACACATTCAGATCAGGCAGCAAGACCTACTTCAACAGCAGCCGCTTTTTTCCGCCGGCGGTCCGGAAGGAGGTCTTTTACCTCTACGGCTTCGTGCGCAGGGCGGACAACTGCGTCGACGCGGTCCCGCAGGACCCGGACGGCTTTTACCGGTTCCGGGATGCCTACCGGAAGGCGCAGAACGGTACTCCTGCGGGGGACCCCATCATAGACCGCTTCGTCGAGCTCGGCCGCCGGAAGGGCTTCGATCCCGCCTGGACGGAGGCCTTCCTGCGTTCCATGGAACTCGACCTCTTCAAGCGGGAGTACAATCATCTCGACGAGACCCTCGAGTACATATACGGCTCGGCAGAAGTGATCGGGCTCTTCATGGCTTCGATCATGGACCTCCCGCGTGAGGCCCATCATGCGGCGAGGATGCTGGGAAGGGCGATGCAGTACATCAACTTCATCCGCGATATCGATGAAGACGTGAAGCTCGGCCGGCGATACCTTCCACTGACCGGTACGCCCCTCGAGAGCCTCGAGTTCGAATATGTGCGGGACCGCCTCAGGGAGTTCCATGACTTTCATGTGCAGCAGATCGGGCTCTACATGGGCTGGCAGCGGGAGGCTGAGAAAGGGTACCGGTATATTCCTTACCGTTATCTGCTTCCGATCAAGACAGCGGCGGACATGTACATCTGGACGGCACGCAGAATCGAGCGGAATCCCATGATTGTCTATGAAAAAAAGGTCAAGCCGCCGAAGTGGCGGATCATTCTGCAGTTCATGATTAACACAGCGGCGGCCCCGGCGTCGACGCTGCTATCCAGGCGGGTGTGAGGAGACGAAAGATGAAGAAGGAAAAAAAAGTACTGATCATCGGAGCAGGCTTCGGCGGACTCTCGGCGGCTATCCGCCTAGCCAACGCGGGATTCGAGGTAGAGGTCTACGATCGACAGGCCCACGCCGGCGGCAAGGCCGGCAACCTGGCAGAAGGGGGCTACCGCTTCGACACCGGACCCTCCCTGATAACGATGCGGGAGGTCTTCAGTCAGCTCTTCGAGGAGACCGGCAGACGGCTCGATGATTACCTGGAGCTGATACCCCTCGATACCATCTGCACCTACTTCTTCGACGACGGGACCCGTCTCTCGGCCAGGGGCGACCCGGAGGCATTCGCCGCGGAGGTGGATGCGAAGACCGGCGATTCCGCCGCCGCCGTGGACCGGTACCTTGCCTACAGCCGGGGAATCTATGAAAAAACCTCCGCCCTCTTCCTGTGGAACAGTCTCCACCGGCTCTCCACCTATACCAGGAGGGATGTGTGGAAGGGCGTTCTCAGCCGGGGGAAGCTCGACGCGCAGCGCAGCATGGACGATGCCAACCGGAGCTTTTTCACCGATCCCCGGATGGTGCAGCTCTTCAACCGCTACGCCACCTACAACGGCTCGGATCCCTACCAGGTTCCGGCCACCCTCAACATCATTCCCCACGTTGAATACGCGATGGGCTCCTACGCCTCGAAAAACGGGATCTATGCCATTCCCCAGGCCATGCGGACGGTGGCGGAGGAACTCGGGGTGGTATTTCACCTGGAGAGTGAAGTCGAGCGGATACTCGTCGAAGGAGTCCGGGTGACCGGTGTCGCCGGTTCCTTCGGGGAGGCCAGGGCCGACATAGTGATCAGCGATGTCGACGCCCGCCGCACCTACGAAGATCTGCTCAAGGATCCGGAGGCTCCCTACGCGCAGCGCTACAGCAGGCTGGAACCATCCTCCAGCGGACTGGTCTTTTTCTGGGGTATGAAGAGCGGCTTCCCGGAGCTCACCGTGAACAATATCTTCTTCTCCGCCGACTATCCGGCCGAGTTCAAGGCGCTCTTCACCGACCTGCGCTGTCCCGATGATCCCACGGTCTACGTGAATATTACGGGAAAAGTATCACCAGGTGACGCCCCCGAGGGCGGGGAGAACTGGTTTGTTTTGATCAATGCGCCCCGAAATGCCGATCAGGACTGGGCGGCGGAAGCGCAGCGGGTCCGCGGGGCGGTGATAAACAGGCTTGAGAAGGCCCTCGGACGGCCGGTTGCCGCAGAGATCGATGTGGAGCACATTCTGACACCTGACCGGATTGAAAGCGACACCGGCAGCTACTACGGCAGCCTCTACGGAATCAGTTCGAATACGAAGACCGCCGCGTTCCTGCGGCATCCGGCCCGTACGAAGCGCTACAGGGGTCTCTACTTCTGCGGCGGCAGCGTGCATCCGGGGGGCGGTATGCCCCTGGCGATCCTCTCCGGCAAGATCGCCGCCGACATCATACGGAAAGAGGAAGGATAGAACGTGACGAAAACATCACTGCTCGACAAGCTCAAAAAAATGCCACGGGAGAAGCTGCTGCTGATCATCATCTGCGATTTTTACCTCTTCGGATTGATCTTTCATGCGATCCCCGCGACATTGCCCTACATGCTGCTCTTCACTCCGCTGGTGCTGCTGGTATTCGGCGTGCTCACCCTGTATCCGGCGTGGCTCGAAAAGAACCGGAGTCTCTGGATCTGGGTAGTCGCCACCTATGCCGTCACCCTCGCTCTCGAGATCATCGGAGTGAAAACCGGCGCGGTTTTCGGTGAATATCACTACGGTCCCGTCCTGGGCTTGAAATTCATGGAGGTCCCCCTGGTGATCGGCTTCAACTGGGTCATTGTAGTCCTGGGGTCGGCCCGCCTGTCCGAAAGGATAACCCGGCATCCCCTGGGGGCGGCCGTGATTGTCGGAGCGATCTGTGTAGTGTACGATTATGCCCTGGAGCCGGCGGCGATCGGACTCGATTACTGGAAGTGGCACTCGGTGGAGGTGCCTCTGCAGAATTACGCGGCCTGGTTCATCATTGCCGCGGCGGCGACCTGGGCTTACCGCCGGTTCCGGATCGAGATGAAATCCTATCTGCCCGCCTATTATGTTGCCGTGCAGTTTATTTTTTTTATAGGATTACAACTGTTCGTGGTATAGGGCCCGCGCGCTCTACACGGACAAACGACTGGAGGCTGTATGAAAAACTTCTTTGCCGAGCAGAAGCAGGCGATTTACCGGTATCTCACCGATTACATCCGTGACAAGAGGGACGATCTCTCCAGGGTGCATGCCATGGGTGCCGACAGCGCCGACCGTATCCTCGATTTCACCGAAAAGGGCAAGATGCTGAGAGGCGGTCTGACGGTCCTCGCCTACCTGCTGACACGCACGGACCCTTCCGAAGATACCGTACCCCGGGATGTATACGCCGTCGGCGCGGTGATGGAGCTTTTCCAGTCGGGCTTCCTGATTCACGACGATATCATGGACCGGGATGAAAAACGGCGGGGAATCCAGTCGATCTTCGCCCAGTACGGACGGATGGCCGCCGAGGCCGGGATAGATGACAGCTATCACACCGGCGAGTCCCTCGGAATCTGCGCGGGAGACATCGCCTTCTTCATGGCCTTCGAAATACTGGCCGGCCTGGGGACCGGTGCGGGGAACCGGCTCACCGGCCTGTGCGCGCGGGAGATCTCCTACGTCGGGGTCGCCCAGATGATGGATGTCTACTGGGGACAGACGCCCGCGGCTGTGAAGGAGGCGGACATCATCGCTCTGTACCGGTACAAGACCGGACGCTACACCTTCTCTCTGCCCCTCATGTGCGGGGCCGTCCTGGCCGGTGCTTCAGAGGCCCAGTCAGCGGTCCTGGAAAAGGTCGGCGAACTGCTGGGGGTGGTCTTCCAGCTCAAGGATGACGAGCTCGGTCTCTTCGGAGATGAGCAGCAGCTCGGCAAGCCGATCGGATCAGATCTCAAGGAGGGCAAGAAGACCCCCTTCTTCATCCGGCTGATGGACAGGGCTTCCGAGGAGGAACGCGAGAAGCTGTCCGGACTTATCGGTAACGAAAAGATATCCGCCGGGGATGTGAAGTATGTACGCGGACTGGTAGAAAGCTCAGGTATTCGCGGGGAGATCGGCCGGCTTTGTGAAGAGTACGCTGAACAGTCCCGATCGACAATCGCGGGAATCGATGATTTCGATCCTCATTACCGGGACATCCTCCTGCAGCTGGTCGACTACAGCCTGAACCGCCGGAAATAGGAAGAACAATACCGGACGCAGGGCGGCGTAATACCGCCGGGAATCTAAACCGCGAGAGAGACAACTGCGGCAGTCACCGTAACGGCTGAGACGCTCAGCAGATTTACCGTATCGTTATTGATGAAAGCAACTCCCTTCACCAGAGTATTCGGACGACCGTCGGTGAACGGTCTCTCGGTGTGCTGCCGGGTAACTGTACAGCTGTAGCCGGCCTGCACGGTCGCTCCGAGCAGGCTGTCGATCACGGAACCGAGGAAGCCGCAGATGGTCACGATTGCCGCCCACAGGAAGAGCCTGTAGGAGAAGCCGGCCGTCAGGAGATATCCGAGACTGAAGAAGAGGGTTATGAAGAGGGC
>JBNGED010000071.1:0-5974 GCA_049975605.1 Sediminispirochaetaceae bacterium
GGCTACGGCCGCGTGGACAGCGTGGGCCCCCAGCCGTGAACAGTAGATGGAATCGTTCGGATTGGCAGGGGCGCTGCGGATCATATAACTCGGATCGATGTATTTAATGTTGACTTCCATCTTCTCCCTGGCGAAGTACTCTTTGATCTTCTCCTTCAGGAAAAACCCGATATCCTCAAGCCGGGTATTTCCCGACAGGTCCTTCTCCCCGGTCTCACGAATGTGATTACGTCCTGCGCCTTCCGCGACCAGAATGACCGCATGATTTCTGTCCAGCAGCCGCCTTTTGAGATGGACGAAGAGTCCGTTCTCCCCGTCGAGGTCGAATTCACTCTCCGGAATCAGGCAGAAGTTCACGTCCCCCATAGCCAGGGCGGTATTCGCCGCGATGAAGCCCGACTCCCTTCCCATGACCTTCACCAGTCCGATCCCGTTGATGGTATCGTGGGCTTCGGTGTGTGCCGCCGATACCGCAGCCACGGCTTCCGTGACGGCCGTGTCGAATCCGAAGGAACGCTGTATAAAGCTGAGATCGTTGTCGATGGTCTTCGGTATCCCGATGATCGAGATTTTCAGGCCCCGCCGTTCCAGCTCTTCGGCTACCTCGAGGGCCCCGCGCTGCGTGCCGTCTCCTCCGATTGTGAAGAGCATCGAGATGTTCATACGCTCGATGGCGTCGGCAATCTCCTCTACCCGGTCGCCGCCTCCGCGGGCGGATTTGAGGATGGTCCCGCCCTTGGTCTGGATATCATCGACGATCTCCGGGTCGAGTTCGAGAGGTTCGAAGCCCGTCTCCGGAAGAAAGCCCCGGTAGCCGTTCTGAATTCCGGTGATGCGCCGGATTTTGTACCGATACCAGAGACAGCGCACAACTGCCCGGATCACATTGTTCAATCCCGGGCAGAGTCCGCCGCAGGTGACTATCGCCGCGTGTACATGCTGCGGGGTGAAGTAGATTTTTTCCCGGGGCCCCGCCTTCTCGAGGAGCTGGTTCGAATCGAAACATATCTGGGGTTCATTGTCCACCGCCGCCTCGATTGTGTAGAGGATCTTCTCGTTATCCGACACATAGTTGGCGAAGTTATCCCCCTCTTCGGTCGACATCTTTATCGGTGAAGGTATCTTCCGTTCCCCGAGGGAAGGAATGCTGTAATCCTTGTCTTTCGGCATACTTACCTCTCTCGAACTACCCCAAAGCTTATGGGTGACACTCTAACAGCGAGGGATTGCCAGAAAAACAGCAGTTGGTCCCCGGCTTTTCCAGGCTTTGAGCCTGAGCCGATCCAACCACCCATAAGCTTTGTGGTACTAAGTAGTCAATTGCCTTACAGTCTAAACAGGGGGCAACTCAAATTCAATGAGTGGGGTCGATAATTGGAAAAAATTACTTGCTCGTGAGCACTTCGAGGCCGATCCAATCCGCGGGGGGCGGATCTTTTATATAGCGTCTGGTCCTCTCGAGATACAGGTCCGCCAGATAATCTTCTTTCAGAAGCTTCTTGACCGCAAGAAAGTACTTCAGGGCATGCTGGAACTTCCGTTTGTAGTAGTTCTGCAGCCCCGCGTGATAGTAGGTCCAGGCCTTCTGCTGGCGCTCGCTCAGCTTCAGTTCGGCGGTGTAGATGTTTTCTCCCTTGGTCTTCCCTTTTACCACGACCTTGTCGACCATGCGGCATTTGATATCGGCCTTTACCTTGCGATATACACTCTCTGAAAAAATGACTTTCTGATGGTAGTACTTGGTCAGGCCTTCCAGCCGTGAACCGAGATTCACCATGTCGCCGATGATCGTGTAGTCCATTTTCTTTTCCGACCCGATATTTCCAACCGTTACAACGCCGTAGTTGATTCCGATACCGGTATTGAAGCGCGGTTTACCGATCTTTTCCTGCTCGTCATTGAAGATCTCCAGGGCCTGCTGCATCTCCAGTGCCGCCTGCAGCGCCTGCAGGGCGTCGTCGTGATGTTTCACCGGCGCGCCGAAGAATGCCATGATAGCATCACCGATGTACTTGTCGATAACGCCGCCGTGATGCATGATGATGTCGACCATCGTCTCGAAGTACCGGTTCAGCGAAGCGACCAGCTCATCGGGCATGAAGCCTTCCGATATGGTGGTGAAGCTGCGTATGTCGGAGAAGAGGATCGCTACTACGCGGTTGTCCCCCACCAGCATCTTTTCCGGATTCATGAAGATCGTATCGATTACATCCTTGGGCACGTATTTCTGGAAAATGCTGCGCACCTTGTGCTCGTTCTTCTGGGCGAGGACCGCTTTGAAGGCAAACTCCTTGATCTGGTTATAGGCCCGTTCCAGCTCTTCACTCATGATATTGAATGTGTGCGCCAGGGCCCCAATCTCGTCGTTGTACTCGACCGGCACCCTGCTGGACAGATCGTTGGTCTCGATTATGCGCCGCATTCCCGTCGCGACCGAACGAAGCGGCCGGGTGAGGTATCCGGAGAAGAGAAACAGCAGGAGCAGGGAAAGCAGTATCGAGCCGCCGAGTACGTAGGCGGTGTTGATGATGATCTGGTCCGCTTCCCGGTAGAATGTCTCCTCGGTCTCTGTCACCATGACGAACCATTGAAAGGGCTCGAAGAGAAAAGACTGCCCTACCCGGTTCACCCCGGAAATATTCATGTTGATCCAGCCCTCGTTCTGCTGATGTATTTTCCGGTAGAGCCGGGCTTTCTCTACCACGCTGAGTTCCACATCGCCTGTAGACATGGCGACCTTCGCATCCTGATCGAGGGCCAGGATGAGCTCGGTGTTACTGCGAACTATCGACTGAGCGTAGGAGGCAACGGCGTTTTTCCCAACTTCTAGATAACGGGGATCTTCCTGCAGATTGTTCTGCACGAGCAGATTCCACTGACTGTAGGCGTAATTTTCGAGTTCATCGGCTTTGAAACCGAGGAACTCCATGGCGATTCTCGTCATGCCGCTCCGTGCCGAGAAGGAGGAAACGACCCCCGTGATAATCAGAGAGGTCATGAGTATCGGCACTACGACGAAGACAATTTTGGCACGTATTTTCACTATTCAGCTCTTTCCATGATTTCAGCGTGTAATACCTTTCAATAATCGGTCTCTTTTCGGGAATGCTTGACCGGTAGATACGGTAATGCCTACAATATATAAACTTTTTCAATTTTTCTGTCGACACTCGTAAAGACGAATCACTCTCGAAGGAGCCAATTGCGTGAGCAGCGTCCTCCCAACATCAGGTACTTCCAAACCCAAGGGTCCGCAGGATTCTATTCCTGCGGAAATCGAAGGTTTTACCGAAGAAGAACGTCAGGAGATCACCAGCCAGATCGACAAGATCGCTCAGGGCACTTCAATTGGAAGGAGTGAACTCTTCACTCAGATCAAGCCTGAAAAAAAGGGTACTGTCTTCCCCCTCGTGGTAAATCTCCTCGCAGTAGTCTTTATCGCCGCCGGCGTTTACCTGACGAATTACTATTTCAACCAGAGGATGGAGCAGCTGAACATCGAAGCCAGGACCTTCGAAGGCGCTGAAGGACAGATACTGGAAGAAGTAAAACGGGAGGCGGAGAGGAAGATCCAGCAGAAAGAGTCGGAGATCAATAAAATTAGAGAAGATCTCAACCAGATTGAAGCGCAGCGGCAGGCGCTCCAGTCGACCATGCAGGAACAGATCGCCGCGAAACAGCAGGAGCTCCAGTCACAACTGGAAGCTGCACTGCAGGCGGAAAAAGACCGGCTGCAGTCCGCCGGCATCAGTGAGGAGGAACTCGAAGCCCAATTGGAGAGTTTCCGTACAGCCCAGGAACAGCAGTTTCAGTCTTCACTGGAGGAATTCCGGTCCGAGAGCATGGAGCAGCTCCGTCAGAAGGAACAGGAACTGAGCGAAGCCAAGGCAACGGCGGAGAGAATTCTCCAGGATGCCAACCGCGAGCGGGAGGAACTGCTGGAAGAATCACGCCGCAGGGAAGAGGAACTCCAGGAGCAATTCCAGGCGGAGAGGGAAAGACTCACGCAGCAGACGACGGAAACCCAGGCTGAACTCCAGCAACTCGAAGATGCCAGGAGAAACGAACAGCTCTTCCGTGACCAGATCAACGGGCTGTATCTCGATATTCAGGATAACATTGATGCGGGCAACTCCGAAGCGGCCCGTGATAAGATAGATGAACTCCGCACCCTTCTCCAGAGCCCGTCGGTGCGAAACGTCCCGAGCCTGGCCAAACGGATAGACGTCGACTCCTATATGATAGATCTTCTGGAAAGCGAAGCTGCAGGCGCGTCTGCACAGAGGAGCGATGAATCGCTGCTGGAAGCAGCCAAGATAGTCACCGCCCTTAGAGCGGCGGTAAACGAAGCACAGACTCTGCAGGAAGAGGGCAAGCTCTACGAAGCCCGCCGCTATTACAACCAGGCACTCGGGATGATGCCGGCGGTACAGACGGCGATGACTGAATCGAAAAATATCCGGATAACTGAAGAAGCATCCGGTATAGAGGACCTCATCGCCGAGGGCGATCAGGCCGTCAGCGGCGGCAACACCGACAGGGCGATCGAGCTGTACACGAACGCAGCGGTGGAAGCATCAACAGATCACAGCGGTCTAAACCGGACTGCCACCGAGAAGATACTCCAGCTGATGCAGCAGGAGCTCGCCGAAAACAGACAGAGGAATACCGAACTGTCCCGGAGGATCGACCAGCTGGAGCAGGAAGTCGCCGAAGCCAGGAGTACTGCCGACGAACTGGAAGAAGAGAGCAGCGAAACTGTCACCTCGCTGAACGAATCAATTCAGGAGAAGGACACCCGCATTGCAACTCTCCAGGAGTCTGTCCAGGAGAAGGAGCAGGAGATACGCACCTTGAGATCCGATCTGAGTGAACTCGAAGACGAGAGGGTCCGGCTGGTTGCACAGTACCGGGAAGCTGAATTGAAGGTCCAGAAGCTCAACACCGAGCTTGACGACGCGGTGGATCAGATTACCGATCTGATTACTACGAGCGAATCAAACAGGCGTCTGCGTGATGCTGTAGAGAGATACCAGCAGTTCGAGGAGCGCAGTTCCAGCCTCATTTCCTCCGGCGGAAGGGAAAACAGAGACGCTGCTCTGTCCGAATTCGAACGTTTCATTTCAAGCAGTGAAGTGCGGGAGATTTTTCCGGAGCTGCCGCAGCTGTACGAACAGCTGCAGTAACTAAGTCGATGAACTGAAGAAATGGGGCCGGATCAACCTGAACCGGCCCCTTTTTTTGTACCTGTTGTATAAGCGTATGGACTCCTCGGTCATATGACCGGCAGGTACTAAGAGTCCAGAAGGATGTACTTTTCCGGATGCAGAAGCGCCTTGGCATACTGGGCTCTGGTGTAGATCTCAGGTTTGGCATTGTTCATGTAGCTCAGCTTGCCTCTGAAGTCGGAAATCTTTCCGTACTTCTTCTGGTCCATCCACTCGGTCAGTTCGCCGAGGATCTTCGGTACAATGACCATGGAATGGCTGTAGAGAGCGCTCACCACCTGAGCTGCATCCGCACCGGCGAGCAGTACCCGGATAAGGTTCTCCGTCGAGTTGATGCCGTTGCTGGCGCATATGCTTCCTTTGACCTGGCCGTGCAGCAGTCCCGCAAAGCGCAGTCCGAGCCGGTAGTCGTTGCTGTTGCTCAAATTGAGAGAGTAATCATTCTCCTCCCGCTGAATGTTGATGCTCGGCTGAAAGAGACGGTTGAAGAGAACGAATCCTTTTACGCCCACTTTGTCGAGCTGGCGAATGAAAAACAGCGGGCTGCTGTAGTAGGGACTCAGTTTTACCGACACGGGGATCTTAACGCTTTGAACGACCTCCGCGACGGCATCCACCTGCTCTTTTTCAACGGTGCGTGCATCCACATCGAATTCCACCGGGAGACGGTAGAAGTTGAGCTCAAGCCCGTCTACGCCCGTCTCTTCGAACTTTTTGGCATAGTCGATCCAGGTGCTCCTGTTGAC
>JBNGED010000071.1:5984-8673 GCA_049975605.1 Sediminispirochaetaceae bacterium
CGGCGTTCAGGCTGCCTATTACGGGAATCGAACATTCCTCCTTTGCTTTCCGGGTCCAGTTGAGATGTTCATCCGGACCGGCATGTTTGAGATCCGGAAAAATGTTGATCATCTCCGCATGCAGGTCGTTGTCTTTCTGGAGCTCTTCCTCCATTCGGTAGCTTTCCAGCTGGATCTGCTCTTCGAACAGAGACTTGATCACGAGGGCCCCGACGCCGGAATCCTCCAGCTTGCGAATACTGTCCATGTGAGAGGTCAGGCTCGAAGCTCCTGCAATTACCGGGTTCTTTAATTCCAATCCCATATATTCCGTTTTTATATCGGCCATAGTGACTCCTTTCCTCCCTTTAAGGGAAATTGAATACTTCTTTACTAGAGTATAAAAAAAAGATACCGCCTCTAGCCAATATTTATAAGAAAATTCTGGAAATTTCCCGTCGATATTGTCTCAGCTCCGGTCCGATAGGCTATACTGCTGATGATTGCATCTTTCCATATCCTACAGTACAATTATTTCAGGTAAAGGAGGGAATGATGAACGAGGCAATGGCTCATCTTATCGAGGGGCTGCCCCAGATGAAAAAAAAGCTTACCAGCCTGAGGGATACTCTTCTTACCAACATTGTAATGTTAGGCGAGATCCCGGCCCCGACATTCCACGAACAGCAGCGGAGAAGGTTCCTGGTGAACCGTTTCAATCAGTACCAGCTGCTGAACTGTTCTACCGATGAAGTGGGTAACGGTCTCGGAATCATCCCCGGAGAAGGGGGAGACAGGAATATCCTGGTGGTCGCTCATCTCGATACGGTATTCGATGAGAGTACAGATCACACCATTTCCATAGATACGAAACGAATAAATGGTCCCGCCGTCGGTGACAACTCCCTCGGCGTGGCAACTCTCGCCACCCTGCCGGCGATGCTGGAAGAGCTCGATCTTAAATTCAACGCCAATCTTATTCTCATGGGATCGGCACGGAGTCTCGGGCACGGCAATATCGAAGGGGTGCGGTTTTTCCTGGACAATACGGACCTGCCGATCAATGCCGGTGTCTGTGTAGAGGGGGTCAAGCTCGGCCGTCTCAGCCACACCTCGATCGGCATGGCCCGCTGTGAGATTACCTACCGGCTCCCGGAGGAGTACGACTGGACCCGCTTCGGAGCGGTGGGATCGATCGTTACCATCAATGAACTGATCAATCGGATCCTGGAGATACCCATTCCGCGCCGTCCCAAGACGACAATAGTTCTCGGTTCGATTTCCGGCGGCCGGAGCTTCAATACCATAGCCACGGATGCCGTTCTCAGGTTCGAAATACGCAGTGAAGAGAATGAGATGGTACAGGAGCTGCGGCAGAGAATCGAGGATATCGCCGCGGAAGTGTCGTCGCACAACGGTTCGGAGGTGGAGATACAGATCCTGGCGCAGAGAAAGCCGGGAGGGATATCTTTTTCCCATCCCCTGGCCTCCAACGCACGGGCCATCATGAAATCCCTCGGGATCAACCCCAGGGTATCTCCCAGCACTTCCGAACTGTCGGCTTTCATCGACCATGGTATTCCAGCCCTGACCCTTGGCCTGACGAACGGGGAGAACCTGAACAAACCGGATGAGAACATCGAGATCGAACCGATCTACAACGGTCTTGCTCAGCTGCTGGGCGTATTGATCGCCATTGACAGGGGGTATTGCGATGCAACTTGATACATGGCTGAAGCGTAACACTTATCACCATACAGCTTTCACCGACCTGAACGATCTGGTGGCACAGAAGGAGAAGCAGAACCTCACGATCTCACTCTGCATCCCTACCCTGAACGAGGAGACCACCATCGGGAAGGAGATCATACTCTTCCGCTCAGAACTCATGAAGCGGTTCCCGCTTCTGGACGAGATCGCGGTCATCGATTCGGGTTCCACCGACAAAACACTGGAGGTGGCCAGCTCTTTCGGCGCTGATGTATACCTCGCCGACGATATCCTGCCCAAAATGGATTCCAAGAAGGGGAAGGGGGAAAATCTCTGGAAGGCGATCTACAAGCTGAAGGGCGACATCATCGTCTACATAGACGCGGATATCAAGAACATCCACCCGCGGTTCGCCTATGGTCTGATCGCGCCGCTGGTCTACCGGAAGGAGATCAAGTACGTAAAGGCCTTCTACGACCGGCCTCTGGCTTTCTCACAGGGAGTCCGGCCTTCAGGAGGAGGCCGGGTTACCGAAATCCTGATCAGGCCCCTGTTCAGCCTCTTTTTCCCCGAACTGACCGGCCTGATCCAGCCCCTCTCGGGTGAATACGCGGTGCGGCGGGAAGTCCTCGAGCAGATACCCTTCCCCATCGGTTACGGGGTCGAGACTTCCCATCTGATCGACGTGTACCAGAAGTGGGGCCTCAAGGCCTTCGCCCAGACCGACCTCGATCAGCGGGTCCACCGCAACCAGGCCACCCGCAGCCTCGGGAAGATGGCATTCGGCATCCTGCAGACCTTTTTTTCCCGTCTGCACGGTCTCGGGATTATCAAAGATGACCTGCAGCTGAGTCATTATCTGCGGCAGTTTCAGGTACATGATGAAGAGTTCGAGACGGTAGAGCTGGAGATCCTGGAAGAGGAACGCCCTCCCATGATTACCATAGATGAATACCGCCGGAAGTACAATCTGGATAAGAAACCCGATAAGACAAAGGAG
>JBNGED010000072.1:0-8627 GCA_049975605.1 Sediminispirochaetaceae bacterium
GGTCGGAACGGCGCGAAGGCTGATGATAACCTGTTGGAGACCCAGCCGGATCCGATGATGGAACCCGCGTCGGCTGATCAGGATGCTTCTTCAGTCCAGGCCGCTTCCCCGGTCTATCCCGCGAAGATTCAGGCTCCGGAAAAATCCTGGATTATCTCAGCCGATATGGGTGTGTATATTCCCGCCGGGGAGGGGGGAAGGTATCTGAAAAGCGGATACGCCCCGGCTGTCTTCGCCGGCTACCGCCTGTCCGGCGGCATGACTGTCGGGATGGGACTCGAGACGATGTTTTTCCGTGCTGATGGGTACGCCACGGAGGCGAACGGCTATGTTATCTCCCTCGGGCCGGGGCTTCGTCTGAAGGGAGACAACTCCGGGAAAGTCGTTCCCGGATTCCGGGCGAATATACTCGGCGCGCTTTTCATTGTTGCGCCGGGGGATTCTGAGAATGAGCTGAAGGTGGTGCCTTCCGTTGAGACGGGTATCACCCTCGATTACATGCTGGGCGGGGTGAAGCTCAATTCGGCAATGGATGTGACTGTGTTTTTCGATGGGAGCGGGTTCCTGGTCGGGTTTACTCCGAGAATGGGGATTGTATTCTGACACCGTCGACCGTGGCGGAAATGCAGGAACACCGATGGGTGAAGGAACCTGCCGTCGTGGAGGTTGAATATTTGCGCAGATGCAAAAAGTTTTTTCAGCCTGTAATCTCGCGGGGAAAAGCCGGGCGCCGGTCCTGGAGAGAAGCGCGTCGGTTATTGAGCGCGGCGAGACGGCCCGTAAAACAGCCGCGCCGGTCCTGGAGAGAAGCGCGTCGGTTATTGAGCGCGGCGCGTAAGTATAAAAGAGCGACGCGCCCGGCTGGAGAACAGCCGCGCCGTTGCAGTAAAGCAGCGCTCCGGCTCGGACATGCCGCGCCGCTGTCCGGCCCAGTCCTGTCACTTCTCACCGCATTTTTCCTGACAATCTCTTCCTGCCAGGCGCCTTTTTTCCTGCAGGAGCTGGTGGACGGTCCTGACGGAACAGCCCTGACGATATCACCTATCGCGACGGAGCTGCAGGTCAACGACAGCATCCCGGTCGAGACCAGCGGGGGGCTGCCTCCCTACACCTACAAGGTCGTCTCGGGATCCGGCAGCTTCACCGGCAATCTGTATACCGCGCCCGCGGCTCCCGGGACCGAGATCATCCAGGTCTCCGACAGCGCGGGCAATACCGTGAAAGGCACCTATACGATCAATTCCGCCGGTCTCGGTCTGGGGATCACCCCCTCGAGTCAGACGGTGTATACCGGCGGGACGGTTACGTTCAGTCCCATCGGCGGCACCCCGCCCTACAGTTATGAAGTAAGCACCAATAACAGCGGCGCGCCGCCCATGGCAGGTTCGGAGTATACCGCCGGCTCTTCGGACGGGACGGACACGGTAACCGTAACGGATTCCGCAAGCCCGACCCCGGACACTGCATACGCTACAATCACCGTTCAAGCCAAGCCCCTGGCGGTGAGTCCGGCGACCATTACCGTTTACGTGAATCAGTCCGTGCAGTTCAGCGCAGTCGGCGGCGACGGCCCATTCAGTTATGGTATTGTTCCGCCAAGCGGAAGCGGGGCCTCACCCATGATCGGAAGCACCTATACCGCCGGACCGGCACCGGGCACCGACACGGTGAGGCTCACCGACAGTTACGACGGCCGTACCAGAGACGCCACGGTCACGGTAGTCGATACCGCAAGCACCGTCGATTATGAAGCAACACCAATTGTCAGCATAGTTCCCGAGGAACTTCTTACCGGGGAAAATTTCGACGCCGAGTTCTCGATCATCAACAACGGCAGCACCGCAGGTTCCAGGACGATCAGCTGGACTGTCTACGCAAGCACGGACACCTCGATCGGGGGCATTGACGACCGGATCGCGGCATCCGGCATTCTCGCCGAGACTGGTGCAGGGTCGACGACTCCGGTCCCCTTCACCGGCACCTGGCCGGGCGAAGCCGGCAGCTATTACCTCATAGTGGATGTCACTGCCGCCGACGATCTGGAGACCGACGATAACCGCAACCGGTCGGCTTCGACGACGCAGATATACGCTCCCCTCTCCATCGTTCCGGCAGCGGCCTCGGTTTATACAGGACAGACCTTGGACTTCACCGTTACCGGGGGCACGGGATCGTATACCTATGGCTTTGCTCAAACCGGTTCCGGATCGCCCTCAATAGCCGGAGATCTCTACACGGCGGGGGCGAGCGCGGGCACGGACATCCTCGAAGCGACAGACGACACGTACCCGGGATGGGGACCTGCCTCGGCGACGATAACAGTCGCAGCCGCGCCTCCGCCGCCCCCGGCGGATGTGGAGTACACGGTGACCGGTTTTTCTTCCAATGATACGAGCCCGAATGCCGGATCAGACATCGGCGAAGATTTTACCATTCAGAATACCGGGCCGGACGACGGCTCGTCTTCAGTGAATTACGCCGTGTATCTCTCCCGGGACAATAATGCCGGCCTGAGCGCCGGAGATGTACTCATAGACTCGGGATACATCGCCGCGCTGGACGGCGACGATGGTCTGACCGGCGGGAGCGACGAGGTATCTGTGTCGATCGACGGCCAGTGGCCTGAAAGTTCCGGTAACTGGTATCTGAAGGTGAAGGAGTGGGCCGATGATGAAACAACGCAGAATGAGTGGGCTGCCAGCGGGGCCTTCGATATACAGTCAGTTACACTGGACGTGGATTACTACATATCATCTCCCCCTGCCGGCGGTGTCGGCGCTGATCTCGGAGATCCCGTGTCGGAGGTATCCGCCGCCTTCACCGTGATGAACCAGGGAGACGATGACGGAACCTCCACGGTGTACTGGAGCGCCTACATCTCCGATGACGAGGTGTACAATTCCGGAGACGATCAGATCGACAGCGGCAGCTTCGGGGGGCTCGAAGACGGCGATTCCCACGGACCGATCAGTATCGACGACGGAACCTGGGAGGAAGCCGGAAGCAAGTATCTGCTCGTTCGGCTGCAGGCGGCAGACGAAATCAACACCGCCAACAACATCAGAGCCAGCAGTGATGTCTACACCGTGTCGGATACCGGGGCTACGGAACCGGACTATATCGTCAGCTCCATCAGCATGTACTCGCCCTTCGTGACCGCCGGCAGCGCAGTGGAGGAAACCTTCACCATCGGCAACATCGGCGACAACGGCTTTCAGAACATTACCTGGACCGCTTACGCCTCGGTCGATTCGGTCCCGGACGGAGGAGAGGAGATCGGCTCCGGGGTAGTCGGACCGCTCTCAGCCGGCCAGACCCTGACAGGCATCCCGACACTTGGCGCTGTGTGGCCGGTGTCGCCCGGTGAATACTACCTCATCATCGAGGAAACGGCGTCGGACGAATCGGATCCGGGGGACTACGCCGTATCAGCCGGCAAGTTCACCGTAAGCGAACCTCCGGATTATATCATTGAGACGGTCACCTATCCCGGCGAAGCGGAACAGAGTACTCCCATAAGCGGCGGATTCACGGTGAGGAACAACGGCAGCGGGGATGGAAAAAAGAACGTCCAGTGGGAGGTGTACGCGAGTTACGACACGGGATTCAGCGCCGATGACCAGCTGCTCGGATCGGGTGCGTTCAGCGCCCTGGCTGCCGCCGGGACGCGGGTCATCCAGCCCTCGGACCTCACCCTGACCGACTGGCCCTTTTACGGACTCTGCTACATTCTGATCCGGGTCGAAGCAGATGACGACGGAAACCTGTCCAACAACGAGTATATAAGCGCCGCAACCGAACTCTATATCCTCGACTCCGAGGGTCCGGACAATACCGGTCCCCCCAACGACGGCAGCGGGAGCAGCAACGGTCCGATAGCAAACACCCAGGATATTGGAGACTTGCACCCGGGCCAGACCCTGGTCATCAGGGGATGGCTGGACGACTCGTCATCCGGCACATATGATACCTATGCCTTCGATCTCCAGAACGGAGTAACTACCGTCAGTACCTACGCAACCTGGACGGAAGACGACGATATCGGGGCCCTGTACGTGTGGGATGAGTATAATCATCAATTTGCAAGCACCGACAACTCCCATTACCGGGAACCTTCCGCGGGAGATTTCAGTGTTACCGGCTGGGTTTATCCTGAAACAGGATATGTGGGCATCTCTTCATACGAATACGTTCCTCCAGGCGAACCGGACAAGTTCCCCTACACTATCTACATATCCGGGGAGGATTGATCGCTTCAGGCCAGGTCATTGATTGACTCCTGCGATTTCCGGGGTCGCTCTTTTCTCCACGGCTTTGTCCGCCTGTCACGCCCGGCAGGCCCTCGTCACGCAAATCCGGCGCCGCCATGTCCACCCGCCACGCCGTCGTCACGCAAACTTCCTTGCCAATCTGAGGATGCCGACGTATTATTGATTCATGACGAAAGTAAAGGACCTGTGGTACGGGCTGTCCATCCGCACGAAGCTGATGACCTTTTTCTCCATTCTGATCGTCATCATCAGCGTCCTGAATGTCTACATCCTCACGAATATCTACCGCTACACGGATATATACACCCGGGAACTGGAGAAGACCTTCCAGGTCCATATTCTGGAAAAAAAATCGTTGAATGCGGAAATATCTTCGAAGCATGGGTTGTCCGCGGCAGTCCCGAGGCGCTTATCGGTTATCACCGGATGATACCGGAGGTGTGGAGCGCCTGGCGGGATGTGTACGAGAGTTCCGGAGGGCTGCTCGAGGCGCGGTTCCAGATCTCGGCGATCCGCTACGCCTTCCTGGCCTACATCGAGAGTGCGAAGGAGGCCGAGGAGCTGGTGGAGGTGAACAGGGACGCCTTTATCGACCGCCTCCTGAGGACCCGCAGGATCAACGGATTCATGAATTCCTATCTGAAGGAGCTCCTCGACATCAGACTCAATGAGAGCGGCAAGATCCACGCGGTCCAGCTGGAGAGGGTGAGCGCGATCAGGCTGGTGAGTTTCCTGGGTATCGGCGGGATCGTCCTGCTCATGCTGTTTTTCGGCACGATCTTCTCGGAAAGCATCAGCCGGCCCATCAGAACGCTCGCCGACCATTCTTCGAGGATGGCGGAGGGGGAACTGAACGTCGAGGAGATCCGCCTCTCCTACCGGGACGAGATAGGTGTCCTGACCAGATCGTTCAACCGGATGAGACGGAAGATCAACAGCATGATACAGAGCCTGGAAGACAAGGTGGAGATAGAGAAACAGCTCCGGGAGGACGAGTTGAAGATCGCCGAGATGAACCGGTCCCTGCAGGAAGCCCAGTTCCTGAGCCTTCAGTCCCAGATAAGCCCCCACTTCCTCTTCAATACGCTGAATACCATTTCGAGGACCTCCCTGTTCGAGAAGGCGCCGGAGACGGTGCGGCTGATCGAGGCCCTCTCCAAGGTCCTGCGGTACACCCTCAATGAACAGAACAAGGTCGTCCCGATGAGCGAAGAGGTGAAGATCCTCGAGGACTACATGCACATCCAGCAGAGCCGGTACGGCGAGAGGCTGGGATACAGGACCGAATTCTCCGTACCCCTCGACGAGGTCAAACTGCCGATATTCACCCTGCAGCCGCTGGTGGAGAACGCCATCAAGTACGGGATAGAACCCGCCGAGGAGGGGGGTGAGATCTTCATCAGCGCGCATGAAGATAACGGCGCACCTGTTTCTAAAGCCGCCCCCGATCATGAAAAAAACATCATCATCAGGATCGAGGATACCGGCATCGGCATCGATGATGAGACGCTGCGGAGACTGTCCGGCGAGCGCACACCCTCCGTCTCCGGCAGTTCCTCCGGAATCGGGATCTCGAACGTACGCCGCAGGCTCAACCTGGTGTACGGCGGCGGAGAGACCCTGAAGATCGAGCACCGGCCGGGGGGCGGCACCGTAATTTCTATCACTATTCCGGGGAGCGGCCAGTGTATCGAATACTGATCGCCGATGACGAACGGCTCGAACGGGAAGCCCTGAAGTTCATACTCAACAAGGGGCTCGATTATCCCCTTGAAATCCAGGAAGCCGCCAACGGCCGGGAAGCTATCGTGAAGAGCAGGAGCTTCCAGCCGGACATCGTATTCATGGATATCAAGATGCCGGGCATCGACGGGATGGAGGCCTCCGCCGGTATCCGGGAGGAGCTGCCCCGGGTGCAGCTGATTTTTCTCACCGCATTCAACAGGTTCGAATACGCCAGGGAGGCCATTCACCTCGGGGCCTGCGATTATCTGGTGAAGCCATCGTCGGAAAGCAGCGTGCTGGAGACGACGGAGCGGGTAATCCGGAAGGTCGAGCAGATGAAAAAGGAGCTGGACAGCCGCAGGAACAACGAGCTGAAGCTCTCGAGGGCCGCCGAATACCTGGAGAACGAGTTCGTCTACACAGCGGCCATGAGAGGAATCCGCAGCGGCAAGTTCATGGACTACATCGCGATCATGGACCTCACCTTCAAATCGGGCAGGGGCGGGGTGATGAAGCTATTTTACGACTCCTATCCCCTTCAGGTGGAGAGCGACTATCAGAGGACGATCCTCAAGAGGCGGTGCTCTCTGATCCTGAAAAAGAGGTTCGCCAGGGAGGGAATACGGGTCCTTGCCAATATCGAACTGGCGGTTATCTATTTTCTGGTGATTATCCCGGAAGAAGCGAACCTTGAAAGGATCGACTTCGACGAGGTCCTCAACGATACCGCGGTTCGCATCAGGCAGGACCTCAGCATCGATGTCCACATCGGCATAGGCACCGGGTTCACGGACCCCCGGAGCTGTCTCGAGTCCTTCTCGACCGCCGGCCGGTCCGAGGGCGGGCGGGAACATGACTCCGCTTACCCCATGGACCTGGAGATGGCGATGGAGAAAGCGGTCATGAAGGTCGACAGAGGCGAGGCGGACAGCGTCTACGCGAAGATCAGGGACTGGTTCTACGTGTCGGATACCGCCGAGGAAGAGAAAAAACAGTTCATCCTCGAACTGACAACCGTGCTCAGGCACTCCGCCGCCTTTCAGTCTCCGTCGGGGATCATCACGGGGACTGTCCCGAACCTTTCGGTTTCCGATCCTCCGGACCAGCTGATCTCATCTTTCAGGCTGTTCGTGAACACTCTCCTGAGCGAACTGGAACACATCAGGGAGATCGAGAACGATCCTGCGGTGGAGCAGGGCTGCCGGTATATCGAGGAGAACTATTCGAAGGACATCAGTCTTGAGGATGCCGCGGCATACTGCGGTCTATCGAGCTTCTATTTTTCGAGACTCTTTAAAAGAAAAAAGCAGATCACCTTCATCGACTACCTGACGAAGCGGAGAATAGAGGAAGCGCGCAGACTCCTCGCCGCGGAAGAACTGTCCATCAAGGAGATCAGCAGCCGAATCGGCTACAGCGACCCGAACTATTTCACCAGGGTCTTCAGAAGGGTGGAGGGCGTCTCTCCGTCGGCCTATCGCAGCAGGATAATCCGGAAGGGACAATAAAATCCAGAATCCGGGCCGCCGTATTCCCCCGGCGGCGGACAGCGACAAGAATGTGAAGCAAAAGGCAAGCATTTACTGATTCGCGGGCCGGAATCTCATGCTACCATTTTTTTTAGAAAAAGAAAAAGGAGACTGAGATGAAAAGAGTTGCATGTATTGTTCTCATCGCTCTTGTGGCTATAGGAGCGGTCTGGAGCAGAGGTCAGCAGGACCAGGCAGCAGGCGGGGAACCGATCGTCCTGCGGCTGGCGGAAACCCACGGCGCCGATTATCCGACCACTCAGGGTGACTACGAGTTCGCCCGGCTGGTGGAAGAGAGGACCAACGGCAGGATCAAGATCGAAGTATATCCCGGATCCCAGCTCGGTGAAGAGAGAGCGGTCATCGAGCAGGTCCAGTTCGGCGCCATCGACTTCACCAGAGTGAGTATCTCTCCCCTGGCGGCCTTTTCGCCGAACTTCAACGCCCTGCAGATGCCGTACCTGTACAGAAGCGCGGACCACATGTGGGAAGTCCTCAACAGCCCGATCGGCGATGAGTTCCTCGACAGCATGGAACCGGCCGGATTCGTCGGCCTCTCATGGTTCGACTCGGGAGCCCGGAGCTTCTACAACTCCGTCCGTCCGATCAAGAGCGTGGCGGATCTCAATGGACTGAAGATCCGCGTGCAGGAGAGCGATCTCATGGTCGGTCTCGTCGAAGCACTCGGCGCGGTGGCGACACCCATGCCCTTCGGCGAAGTGTACTCGGCGATCCAGACCGGAGTCATAGACGGCGCTGAAAACAACTGGCCCTCCTACTACTCGACCAGCCACTATGAAGTCGCCCAGTACTACACCCTCGATGAGCACACCAGAGTGCCCGAGATCACCATCGCTTCAAAAATATCGATGGACAAACTGTCCGCCGAAGACCAGGCGATCATCAAGCAGGCCGCCAAGGATTCGATGCCCTTCCAGATCAAGGCATGGGCCGATTACGAGAAGGTGGCCGAAGACGCGGTCGTAGCCAACGGGAACGAGATCTACCGGCTTCCGGACAACTCGGAGTTCCAGGCCGCCATGAGGCCCCTCTACGACGCCCTTTCACCCGAACTTCAGGAGGTAGTCGCCAAGATCAGGGC
>JBNGED010000073.1:0-8600 GCA_049975605.1 Sediminispirochaetaceae bacterium
TCTCGATGACGATCGGTATGGCGCCGCCGGCCGGGCCGATGCCAAGGCCCCTGTCGGACCGTCCCGGTACGGTAAAGCGGTACCAGTCGATGTCGCTCTGGGGATAGAACTGGGCTTCAAGGTTCCCTTCTTCGATGGGAAAAACCAGCGCATCGGCCATGACGTTGTTCGGCTCGAGGGGATCATTGAACTCCTCGTAGGAGAGGTAGGTAGTGTAGGCGCCGGACTGTCCTCCTTCATAGCCCTGGATCTGGAAGAAGTAGCTTTTTCCCGCTTCGGTCATCATAACAACCCGGGCGTTCCCGGAATTCTCGGAGTCGTCGTTGTAGGCGAGGGTGGTGTAGCGGTCGTCGGGGCCGTACACGGTAATGACCGTGTCGAGATCGCCTTCGGTGCCGAAGCTGACCAGCCCGCTTCTTGTGGACCGGTACAGGTACCAGTCTTCGTCGCCGGAGGTGAGGGTGTGGCTGTGGCCGCTGAATTCCCCTTCGATAGCGGTCGGATCGTCCGGCCCGTCGGGTTCGTACAGGTCGTCAATCGCCTGCGACGGCGAGCTGGACAGGAGGGCGAAGAGTTCCGGGGTGATCCCGACGGTAGCCTCGTGAGTGGCGGTAATGATTCCGCGGTCCGGATCGATCAGGCTGGTCTGAATGAGAAGGTTATCGGCGAGCTTGAAGACCTTGCCGGCGACGATCAGATCGGTGTCGGGCAGCTGATAGTCGGGATCGTTCCTGCGCAGGAGCTGGAGGTAGTCATCGGCGATCACTCCGGCGATGTCGGAACCTCTTTCGACTAATCTGGCGCTGACTGAGGAGGCCAGCAGCATGCCGAAGCTGGTCCGCTGCTCGTTCAGGCTGTACGCATCGAACTGAAGGTAGAGGACTTCTCCACGGCTGCGCTGTTTTTCAACGGCATTGAGGATAAAGTCGGCGATACCGGAGGTCGCGCTTGAGAACTCGGGTGAGACGACTGCGGGTGTGCTCTGGGAATACACCGCCGCAGAAGAGACAACCAGGAACAGGCCTGCAATGAAGCAGAAGAGTGGTGATTTTTTCATGATAAAAAAGATAGCACGCCGGGGGGCAAAGTACAATATTCGTGTTCGGCGCAGAGAGTGAAGCGGCGGAGCTCCTTTCAGCGCCTGTGTTTGCAGAAAAATATCCTCACGGTCGGAGACACTGCGGTGCGGAAGCAGGCGGAAGCAGGATTTTCTTGCTCTGCGGAGTTTTTATGACTATAGTAGGAAGCTATGAGTACGACGTATGCTTTGCAGCCCCACATCAGAATTATTTCCGAAGAACTGAAGGTCCGCCCGGAACAGGTCGGCCGGACGGCGGCCCTCCTGGCCGATTCGGCCACGGTCCCTTTCATCAGCCGGTACCGGAAAGAAGCCACCGGCGGCCTCGACGAGGTGGCAATCCAGGGAGTCAAGGAGCGGCTCGAAAGACTGGAGGCCCTCGAAAAGCGCCGGACAACCGTTCTGGAGACCATCGAAGCCCAGGGAGCGCTGACCGAAGAACTCAGGGAGCGGATTGGGAACACCTGGGACCCGCGTGAGCTGGAGGACCTCTACCTTCCCTACAAACCGAAGCGGAGGACCAGAGCTTCCATGGCCAGGGAAAAAGGACTGGAACCCCTGGCGGAGATGATTTTTTCCATGAAAAAAGTAGAGGGCGGCCTGAACAGGGCGGCCGCGGCCTTCGTGAACGACGATGTCGCCAGTCCTGAGGAGGCACTGCAGGGCGCCCGGGACATCATCGCCGAACGGGTCAGCGAGGACGCCGATGCGCGATCGCAGCTGCGGGCCCGCTACAGCCGGGAGGCCGTGATCGCTTCGAAGCTGGTGAAAAAAAAAGAGCGTGAGGCGGTCAAATACCGGGACTACTTCGACTGGAGCGAGCCCCTGAAGCGCTGCCGGGCCCATCGCCTGCTGGCGATCCTCCGGGGCGTACGGGAAGGTTTCCTGCGGGTGAGCGTAAGCGTGGAGGAAGAGCGGGCGCTGGAGATCCTCAAGGGCTGGTTCGTTCTTGGGGGGGCACTCGATGGTCGGCCAAAGCAGCCTGGGTCCCCCGCCGAGCCGCAAAAGCAGCAGGAGGTTCCCTCCAGCGCATCGAGCCGCCCGGACCCGGAATGCGCCGCCCAGCTCACTATGGCCCTCGAAGATGCCTTCCGGCGGCTCCTGGCGCCTTCCCTGGAGAACGAGTTCCTCGCAGCAGCGAAGGAGGCGGCGGACGAAGATTCCATCAAGGTATTCGCGGAAAATCTCCGGCAGCTCCTGCTGGCGCCGCCGCTTGGACAGAAAAGAGTCCTGGGGGTCGATCCCGGCTACCGCACCGGCTGCAAGGTCGTCTGCCTCGGCGCTCAGGGAGAGCTGCTGCGTCACGATGTCATCTATCCCCATGAGCCGCAGAACAGGGCTCCCGAAGCGGAGGCCAGGCTGCTGGAGCTGGCTGAGGCCTATGAGATAGAGGCGGTGGCCATCGGGAACGGGACCGCCGGAAGGGAGACGGAGCAGCTTGTGCGGCGGATAGAGTTCGGCCGGCCGGTATCCGTTTTTCTCGTGAACGAGGACGGGGCTTCGGTCTATTCGGCGTCGGAGGAGGCGCGCAGGGAATTCCCGGACCAGGATGTGACGGTCCGGGGGGCGGTATCGATAGGACGGCGGCTGATGGATCCTCTGTCGGAGCTGGTGAAGATCGATCCAAAGTCCATCGGCGTCGGACAGTACCAGCATGATGTGGACCAGAAGAAGCTGCGCGCGGGGCTGGACGCGGTGGTGGAGTCATGCGTGAACCAGGTCGGTGTCCACGTGAACACCGCCGGTCGGGCTCTCCTGAAGTATGTCTCCGGGGTGGGGCCGCAGCTGGCCGAGCGGATCGTTCAGTTCAGGGCGGAGAACGGGCCCCTGCGTTCCCGTGAAGAGCTCCTGCAGGTTCCGGGACTGGGACCGAAGGCCTACCAGCAGTGCGCCGGCTTCCTCCGTATTCCGGATTCACAGCAGCCCCTGGATGCTTCGGCGGTCCACCCGGAATCATACCCGGTTGTTGAACGGATGGCACGGGACGCGGGCTGTTCGGTAAGCGAACTGATGGCATCGCCGGATCAGAGAGCGGGAATAGACCTCAACAGATACATCGATGAAAAAACCGGCCTGCCGACCCTCCGTGATATCATGGCGGAGCTGGACCGGCCGGGCCGGGATCCCCGTCCGTCGCTGGAGGAGTTCCGCTTCGCCGAGAAGGTGCACAGTATCGATGATCTCGAGCCGGGTATGGTGCTGCCGGGGATCGTGACCAACATTACCCGCTTCGGGGCCTTCGTCGACGTGGGGATCAAACAGGACGGTCTGGTGCACATTTCAGAGATGGCGGACCGCTTTGTCAAGGACCCGGCGGAGGTCGTGCACGTACAGGAAAAGGTGACGGTAAAGGTACTGGATGTCGATCGCGACCGCGGCAGGATCAGCCTGACCATGAAACAGGGATAGGAGGCAGGAGATGCTGAATGATAGAATGGTGAAAAATCTGCTCGCAGCGGCTGCACTCGCGGTATTCGCGGCGATGGTGCTCGGCGGCTGTGCCGGTCTTGCTGAAATGCTTCCGGGGAGGGGAGGCGCCGACGCACGCGGCGGAGCGGATGACGAAGTCGCCGCCGGTTCCGCTGTTCCGGGAAAGAGACCGAAACTGCCCCCTTTTACGCACGGCTACGGACGGGAAGAGATGGTCCGGGCCCTCGTGCAGCTGAACGATCTGCGGGAGAGTGTCGATCACGTTTCGGAATATCTCTGGGGAGATCTCGTGTTCGAGGATTACCTCTCCTCCATCATCTGGCTGGAGTCAGAACCCTATCTTCCAGGACAGGGGGTCACTCTGGCCTTCTACGATGAAGAGGGCAACCCGTACCACCGGATACGCCGCGGCTGGGCGGCCGGCAGCGGAGAAGACCGCTACATCTGGAAAATGGAACACGAAGCGCCGGATGGGCAGTTCATCTGCGAGGTACGGACGGGGCCGGAGGGGATCCCTCAGGAAGTACGGGTAAAAAACATCGAATCGGGAGAGATCATCCGACGGCCTACTTTCTACGCGCAGATGCAGCCCGACCAGCCGGAAGCCGCCAACATGACCGAGCAGTCATATGACCAGACGGTCGCATGGTTCGAGAAGATCCGGCGGGAGGAGTACCAGTCGAAGATAACCGCCGCCTATGCGGCCATGGATATCGTCGGAGAGGAGGCGGTCCTTATCGCGGGAAGATGGGTACGGGCTGTCAAGATGAGCAGCGGTTCCGAAGAGAACCGCGAGACCCTCGTAGGCTGGTTTTCACCGGATATCAGCGGCAAGGTGCTCAAAATCACCCGCGGCGACGGGAGCCTGATCGCTCAGGTGGTGGATTTCGAACCTCGATTACAGGCGGAACTGTTCGGGCGCTGAGAATCAGGCCTGTTTGTGCTGCAAAACAGCACGCGCCGCAGACAGCACAATCGGCAGGGCCGGCCGCCCCTCAGCTGTTGACGGGCAGATAGATATCGATCCGGGTACCAAGGTTCAGACTCGAGAAAATATCCATATATCCCCCGTACTGTTCTACGATGGTGTACACCGTGGGGAGTCCGAGTCCGTTGCCCTTCCCGGGCTGCTTGGTGGTGAAAAAGGGTTCCAGGGCCTTCTCGAGGGTCCGTTCATCCATTCCGTGGCCGTTGTCGATGATCTGGAAAAGAACATAGTCTCCGGGTTTGATCCCTCCCTGACGGAGGAGACTGTTTTTCAGGAGCTTCACGTTCTGGGTAGTGATCCGCAATTTCCCGCCTTCGGGCATTGCGTCGGCGCTGTTGAGGACCAGATTCATCACGATCTGTTCTATCTGCGAGGGTTCGGCTTTGATCTTGTCGGAAGCTGCGTTCAGATTGGTTGTAAGCTCTATGTTGTCCGGGATCAGCCGCTCGAAGAGTTTGCGGGAATTCTCGATAGCGCTGTTGAGGCGGATCTCTTTGGGTACCGTCCGCTGGTCCCTGCTCACCGCCAGCAGGCGGTTCGTCAGCTGGGCTCCGCTCTCGGTCGCCTCGGTAATCGTGTTTATCAGTTCACGGTCTTCCTGGTGTATGTTGGAGGAGTAGAGCAGGAGCTGACTGTGGCCTTTGATGGTAGTCAGAATGTTATTGAAATCATGGGCGATGGATCCCGCCAGCCGGCCGAGGGCTTCCATCTTCTGCGACTGGATGAGCCTGCTCTCGAGCTTCTGCTGCATCAGGCCGCGGACGATGATGTCCCCGATCGTACGCAGGAGGGTAAAATCTTCCTCGTTCCAGAGCATTTTTTTCCGGGTCGAATCGAATCCGAAATATCCCTTGAGAATACCTCCGAAGTGAATCGGAACGATGGCGAGGGACTGGATGTCCTGTATTTCCAGTATGTTCTTCTCCGGTCCGGCCTCCGGAGGAAGTTGATCCAGCGAAGTGATGTTGATATTTTCATTCTTCTGCAGAACGGAGATAATCCAATTGAAGTCGGACAGCGGAAGGTCCTGGAGGATCTCCTTCTGCGGGCTGACACCAGGGGCGCACCACTCATGGGTGTTGCTCATGGTGGTCCCGTCTTCAGCGATAAGGAAAATGTAGCTCCGATCGACATCCACGAATCTTCCCGTCTGTTCAAGGGTATGGATTATGGTCTCGTGTATCCTATCGCTGGGCATGTTGATGAACTCTCGGGATATGTCACCGATCAGCTCTTCAAGGGCCAACCGGTATTCGATGAGCTGTTCCCTCCGCTTGTGTTCACTGATATCGATGAGTGAAACGATGGTCCTGGCGCCTTCGTCGATGAGATTCACAGTGAGCAATGTATGCAGTTCGATCCCGTCGCGGTTGATGAAGTCGAATTCGTAGCAATTGGGAGTGTCTGCGGGGTTCTTGATTCGATCCGCATGACGAGCAAGCATTTGATTCAGGTCTTTTTCGCTGATAAAGGAAAGCCAGGATATCTTCCCTTCCAGTTCAGCTTTGGAATAGCCGGACAGTTTTTCGAACTCACCGTTGACCAGATGTATAAGGTGGTCCTGGTCGATAATCGCTATCGCGGTACCGGTATGATCGAAAATATCCTGATATCCGTCCATGAGATTACCTTAGGGTGTTTTGGTGGACTGGTCAAGTTGGAACATGGAAAAACTGCCTGCAGAGAGACCGCACTGCAGGCAGAAAGATATAATAAATGCAAACCCGCCGATAAAGTGTGTGTACTTGGCAGTGGATGTAGCGACGGGCCCGCATATTTTAAACGAATGAAAAAATACTTTTTTACTTTTTCATAAAGAAATCATCTGCATTTTAACAAAATAGTTAAAAACAGAAATAATTTCTTTCGATATCATCTTTGCGGCATAAACATACCGAAAAAGCGGCCGTCTCGTCAAGCCCTTCTGATGAAAAATCGATAAAAATTTAGAGAAATAATACAGCTTCAATTCAGCACCTGATCGGCATCAAATCCGGGGCGGTTTATCCTCCTGATGTAAGCCTGCAGTTCCATTGCACTGAGGGTGCCGTACTTCAGATCTCCGTTCCTGCCGTCCCTGCCGCTTCTTCCTCTGCCGCCCCATCCGACCACGTCTCCGTCGATGTTGAACGAACGTCCGGAGCCGCCTGCGTTGCCGCCGTCGCCGCCCTGGAAGCGCGGATCGGCATAGTTGAACAGCCGGGGATCCACCGCGAGCAGAGTGATGTCGCCGCCGTTGCCCGCGTCGCCGCCTTCGCCGCCGTCGCCGGGATTACCGGGAACGCCTTCCTTGATTACGGTTCCGGTCCCTTCATCCACGTAGTCGGCGCCGCGGCCTCCATTGCCGGCGGATCCTCCGTCTCCTCCGTCGCCGCCGCCCGTATCGACGGTGATTGTTGTAATATCAGTAAGGAAGAGCTGGTCCCGGTCGGGTTCGTACCAGAGCAGGCGTTGATTCCCTTCATGGACATACTTCATGATCACCAGAGTGACGTCCTGTCCGTTGTAGCCGTCGCTCCCGTCCGTTCCGTCTTCCCCCGCTCCGCCGGTGACGGTATCCTCCGATTCGCCTGAAGCGTTGGCTCCATTGCGCCCGTTCTCGCCGTCTTCTCCATCCATACCGCTGTAATCGATAATCCGGTAATTCCTCCAGTCGAAGTCATAGCTGTGGAACTTGACGGGATAGGGATTGTTCCTGACTGCCAGCCGGAAACCGTAGGCCGGCTGGTCCGGGGCGTGAAAAGACTCGAAGGCAGTCCTGACCTTTATAGTGAATCGTGCCTGCTGCAGAAGCTGAAGATTGGTGAGACGGTCTATGTCGAACTCCCGGTAATTCGGATTCTTGTACAGTGTTCCAGCCGCATCGACGACCCGGAAGTCCACTTCATATTCGGTGTCCGGCAGCAGGGTCTCGACAACGTTCCCGTCGGCATCGCGCATGATGACATCGATATCTGCAATCTCCATATCCATGATTGGTGTAACGCAGGACGAAAGTATAATCAGCATCCCGGCTGCAAGGACGGATAGTGTAAAAAGATTTGATTTTTTCATAATTGAACCTCTTCTGTCTAGTAATGTAACAAAAAGGACGGAGGCTTTCCAGGTTTTCCCCCGCTGATGCCCGGATTGACCAAAAAATTGTGTATACATATCATGTCTTATCTGAAGGGGAGGAACCGAACATCAAGAACGTATCGCTTTTCGTCACCTGTACCCGCTACCTCGAGGAGCTGCTGGCGGAAGAACTCAAAGCGCTGGGAGCGGAGGAAATAAAAAGCACCAAAGCCGGTGCGGCATGCCGGGCGGACCTCGAGACTGCGTATCGAATCTGTCTGTGGTCACGGATCGCCGGCCGTGTCCTGCTGAAGATCTCCGACTTTGACTGCAGCGGCGAGACGGACCTGTACAGGGGGGCCCGGGGGGTGGACTGGGGTGTTCACTTTACCGTTGAACGGACCTTCATGGTGGATGCGAGTCTGGTCCGGGCTCCTTTAAAAAATGAAAACTATGCCGCCCTGAAGGTCAAGGATGCCGTGGCGGACTGGTTCCGGGAGCAGGGAGGGATACGTCCTTCGGTGGACACCGCCGCGCCGGATATCCGCATCAGTGTCCATGTCGAACGGACGCACGCCGATCTTTACCTGGATATCTCCGGGGAGAGCCTGTTCAAACGGGGCTACCGCCTCGAAGCAGGCGAAGCCCCTCTGCGGGAAAACAGCGCCGCGGCCATTCTGATGAAGGCCGGCTGGAACAGAGGGGCTTCAGAAGGTTCCTTCTTCCTGGACCCCATGTGCGGTTCCGGCACCCTGCTCATCGAAGCGGGCTTGATGGCGGCGGACTCCGCCCCCGGACTCGAGCGGAAGCGCTGGGGCTTCAGTGCCTGGGAGCGGCATGATCCTGGACTGTGGGATGGGCTGATCGACGAAGCGCGCAGGCGACGGGCCGAAGGGCTCGGGAAGGTCCCGCCCCTCTTCGGCGCCGACATCGATCCTGAGGCCATCAGGATCTGCGGGGAAAACGTGCGGCGCGCCGGGCTGGAGGGGAAGGTGCAGCTCTTCACCACCGACTTCCGGACCTTCGACTGCTCGGTCCTGCCCCGGC
>JBNGED010000074.1:0-8597 GCA_049975605.1 Sediminispirochaetaceae bacterium
TTCCGAGCAAGGCAGGATCTGGTTCTCCGGCTCCGATTCCGAAGGCATTGAAACTGAGCCGCGGGTCCTCAAAGAAGGGTCCCACATACGTCTGCGGTGGAAACTGCCCGGCTGGACGCACTTCTCTACCCTCCAGATCAGAATTGTATCGAAGGGTACCGCAAAAACAACCCTTACTGTCCACCAGGAGAAGCTTGCCGACCAGGCAACCCGGGAACGTATGCTCGAGTACTGGAGGGAAAAAATGACCTATCTGGAGAAACAATGGAGGGAAAAGGAATGAGTTCCAACCAGTCTGACGAACTGACTATTCTCTGGACGACTCCCGACCCGGTTACTGCCCGGGAGATGGTCCTGCTCTATGCACTGAATGCAAAGAAGCGAGGATGGTGGAATACGGTAACCGTCGTCGTGTGGGGCGGTTCAGCCGAACTGATCAGCCGCGATGAAGAGGTCCGCAGAAGCATTAAAGCCTGTATCGCCGGCGGCGTCATCTTTTCCGCCTGCAAGAAGTGCGCCGATGATCTCGCGATCACCGATTCACTGACGGAGATCGGCATTGAAGCCCGTTACTGGGGCGAACCATTAACAAGGCTCCTCAAGGACGGGGCCAGACTTATTACCATATAGACGCAGGGGGCTGCAATGAACCAGACCATCGACCTCATCATGAAAAGAAAATCTATCCGCAGCTACCGGAGCGGTCCTATCCCGAAACAGGACAGGTCATCAATCCTCGAAGCAATGCGGCGGGCGCCGACAGCGGGCAATCAAACCCTCTACTCCGTCATTCAAGTGGAAGATGATAACAAAAAGCGGCAGCTGGCCGATTTCTGCGATCACCAGCCCTTTATCGCCGAAGCCCCATGGGTGCTGGTATTCCTCGCAGACCTGCAGAGAATGTACGACTTCCTCAACGCCTCGGGAATAGACCGTCTGGTGACCGGGGGGATTGCACCCCCCGTCCGCCCGCAGGAGGGGGACGCTCTGCTGGCATGCTGCGACGCTCTTATTGCCGCCCATACAGCCGTGACCGCCGCCGAGTCCCTGGGAATCGGATCGTGCTATGTCGGGGACATCCTCGAGAACTATGAAAAGGTGCAGGCGCTTCTCTCGCTTCCGCAGTACGTCATCCCTATCACCCTCGTCACCTTCGGTTTCCCCACCGATCAGCAGAAGGACCGGCCGTCTACCGGGCGGATGCCGCTGAATCAGTTCGTTTTTACCGACAGCTATCGCAGGCTTGCCGAGGAGGAGCTGGCCAGTCTCTATGACTACAACCTGGACCGATCACCGCGATTCCTCCCTGGAGCCGAGAACATCGGGCAGCACATCTACCTGCGCAAGTTCAGCTCCGAGTTCATGCGGGAGATGCGCCGTTCTGTCCGGCAGATGCTTGCCGCCTGGAGGTGAACCTACTACCCCAAACTTACTACCCCAAAGATTAGGGGTGACACTCTAACAGCGAGCGATTATCTGCGGGCCTGCAGTTAATCGCCGCCATTTCCGGGCTCTGAGCCTGAGACCTTCCAACCAACCATAAGCTTTGGGGTACTATAAAAGGGGAACCCACTGGCCGGAAGCAGCTTTTTCAGATATAGTATATGTATCGTTTCGTGAATACAAAAAAGGAGCAATAATAATGCTGAATGCAACAATCCTCTGGGACATAGAGAATGTAACCCCCAGAAGTGACGATAGATTTATAGCCAATCTGTTCGACTTCCTCGAAGAAGAGAACCGGATTACTTCTTCCATCTGTTTCGGCGACTGGACCCGGCCGCACTTGAAAAAACTGCCGGGAAGACTGTCGGATTTCAATTTTCAGCTGATCTACATACCCAAATCCCGGAAGAACAGCGCCGACATCTCCCTGATTACTACCGCCACCGAGATGATCTTCCTCTACCCTCACCTGCAGAGGTTCATCCTCATCACCGGGGATGCCGATTTCCGGCCGCTGCTGACTACCTTGAAGAAGCACGGGAAGGACGTCTGGATCATCTGCGACGCTTCCAACGCGTCTGAAGACCTTCTCGAACAGGCGGACAAATACTACGACTACCGTACCATTATGACCAAGGATTACGAAGAGGACCAGGAGGAAGAATCCACCGAGACAATCTCGAAGGAGGCCGCCTACACCCTCTTCGCCGAAGCGGTCAGCCTTATGATCGAACAGAAGAAAAAACCAACCCCCGGCTCTGTCAAGATCAAGATGAAGCTTCTGAATGAAGACTTCGACGAGTCAAAGATGGGCTACAAAACATGGAAGGCCTTCCTCGCAGAGGCAATCGCCCACACGAACGTCGAGTTCGATCCCGAGACTTCCAACATTCTGACCATCACAGAACGGAACCGGCAGATCTCATCCCCACAGCTTCCGGAAATTTTTCAACATCTCATCCAGAGTCTTCCGAGCCAGAACTGGACTCCCTTCACCAAGTCGAGCCAGCAGCTGAAAGACAAGCATATTTCAATCAAGAAATACGGCTACAGCAAATTCAAGAAGCTTGTTTTCGACGCGGAGAAAAGGGGTCTGGTAGAGACAAAAAATGAAGGTCTTCACTGGTTTCTAAGAAAAAAATAATTGCATTCTGAATAAAAATGTCATACTATCGATCAAAAGATTTGAGTTAAACACGCTCATCTCTTTGGATTTCATTCGTCTAGGAGTTTTTAGTATGAACATTTATGTCGGAAATCTAAGTTATTCCGTCACTGATGAGGAGCTGAAAGGACTTTTCCAGGAGTATGGCGCTGTAGAATCAGCTCGTGTTATTTTCGACCGTATGACCCACCGTTCGAAAGGATTCGGGTTTGTGGACATGCCGGATGACGGCGAAGCAAATGCGGCCATTTCAGCTCTGAACGGTACCGAGTTCATGGGAAGAGCAATGAGGGTAAATCAGGCCAGAGAGAGAAGAGAATAAAACATCAAACGGCGGCGCCCACTCCGGTGAGCGCCGTTTTTTTTATCCCCTTGACTACCCGCCCCCGCCGACACTACCGTGTAGGTAGTGGATTCCCCTGAACAGCGTCTATTAAAAATTGTCCGCGCTCTCCCCCCTGCGGAGGTTCAGAACCGTCTCATGCGCATTACCGACCGTGAGCTGGCCATCTGCATGCTCTACATGGATGAAAAGGAGCGCCCCCGTATCCTCACTACCCTCGGTAATGTAAAGCGCCAACGGGTTATGCAGGAAATCGGGTATATCTCCCATCTGAGGCTGCGATATCCTCAGTATCGTGTTGTTATAGAAAAAGTTATCGGTGTTCTGACCGGTTCTGACGACGGCAGCATCCGCAGCTACATCCGTCCGTTCAAGGGGTGATCGGGCATCTCTATATTTTTACAACGGAGCGTCCGGTGTAGTCATCCCGGTGAAGAAAGACAGGAGTGTTCTTGAAAAACTCATCCACTGCCTGCCTCGCCCCGGTGAAGTGTCCGTAATCATCGATGAGAAGTACTCCTCCGGTATTCAAGCGGGGATACAGGTGCCGCAGCTCATGGACAGTCGATTCATACCAGTCGGTATCCAGCCGCAGGAGCGCAAGTTGATCAGGGGCCTCACGCGGTACCGTTTCCAGAACATCTCCTTCAACGGCAATGACCAGGTTCTGCGGATAACCCGTTGAGTACATATTTTTCAGAACCTCTTCCCGCGGCACCGCCCACCAGCCGAAGTTGTTTTTTTCCCCTTGCAGATCTTCTTCCCATTTTTCACGGACGGGCCGGCGGTTCCAGGCGATCCTGTCTTTATCCCCAGGCTCAGTCATTCCTTTGAAAGTATCGAAGAGATAGATCTCCGGCAGCTTCTTCGGGCGGTACGCCAGTAGGGTGAAAGCAATCAGCATGGCGGCGCCCCCCTTCCAAACACCGCATTCGGTAAAATCGCCCGGTATCTCAGCCTGAACGATGTACTTTACAGCTGAATAGAGGGAAAAAGCCCGTTCTACACTTATCATGGTGCAGGCTCTGATCTTTTCCCAGATCGAAAGGAACTCCTCTTCCATATCACTGCAATACTGCTGGGGAGGAATGACGCCGTAACCGGCAGCCTTGAGCTGTTCGATCGATGACCGCAGATCATCGTCTGGTGTCCCCGAAACGGTACCCATTAGCAGCTTCCTTCTTCCTCCCGCGGATCTCCCGGCTCCCGCGCCTCAACTCCTGTCATCCTGAGAAAATCCTCTTCGGTAACAATCTCCGCCCCGACGCTTCGGGCTTTGTCGAGTTTACTGCCTGGAGAAGAACCGACCAGGAGATGGGTCGTACTGCCGCTTACTGTGCTGGTAGTCTTTCCGCCGCGTGCCTTGATAAGGTCGGCCGCTTTGGAACGGGGCTTGAAATGTTCAAAACTGCCGGTAACGCACCAGGTCTGACCGGAAAATATCTGCTCCTCTTCCCCATCGCCGGCCATCTCTCCGGCGATAAAATTAAGACCGAGCTTCTTCAACTCTTCTATCCGCTGCTGCACTTCCGGACGGGAAAATTCCTCGATGATTGTCTCGGCGGTCTTGGGACCGATTCCCTTGATCTCCGTCAGTTCATCCAGGTCTCCCCGTTGAGCCAGAGCAATGATCGCGTCGATATCCCGGAACCCGGCATCGATCAATAACTCGGATACATTACGCCCCACTTCAGGTATGCCAAGGGAGATCAGCACGGTCTGAAAAGGCTGTTCTTTGCTCTTGCGCAGTCCTTCCTCTATGAGCGAGACCTTTTTTTCACCGAACCCCGGCAGTTCCAGCAGACGTTGATAATCGAAGCGGTAGAGGTCCGGTATATCAGTGATAAATCCCTGCTCGATAAGGACCTCTATGGTCTCCGGTCCGAGGTTATCGATATCCATCTGACCCCGGCCCACAAAAAAATAGAGCCTTCCCCGTACCTGGTCCGGGCAGGCGGTATTACGGCAGAAGTGATGGGCGCCGTACACTTCCAGGGTCGATCCGCAGGAGGGGCAGTGATCCGGCATTTTCCAGACGGGATTGCCCTCTTCGTTTTTCTGCACCACCTTCTCCACGGCCGGTATCACATCTCCCCGGCGTGAGACTGTTACCTGATCTCCAATCGAAAGTTCCAGCATTTCGATGTAATCCTGGTTGTGGAGCGTCACATTGCTGATAGTCGAGCCGCCGATCTGTACGGGTTCTACCCTGGCGACAGGGGTGATTCGTCCGGTTCTGCCTACCTGGACGTCGATTGCCCGAATAGTCGTTGTCCCGAGAGGGGATTCGAATTTGAAGGCAATCGCCCACCGGGGATGATGACCGGTGTAACCGAGTTCTTCACGAACATCCAGTTCATTGACTTTCACGACCAGCCCGTCGATCTCATAGGAAAGATCATCCCGCTCACGGGTACATTTTTTTACATAATCCGGCAGTACGTCGAAAAGTCCGAAGGTCCATTTCGGTTCACGGCGGTGAATATCATCCTCCTTGAGCCGATTGGAAAAAACCCCGATCCGCGGGCTTACCCGAAAACCGAGGCGCTCGAGTTCCTGAAGGACTTCGATGTGACTCATGGAGAGCTCAGCGAAATACCCCTCATAGACGAATATGTTCAGGGGTACTCGTGCTACTTCGCTACTCTTGATTCGCCGGAGGGTGCCGGCGGCCAGATTACGCGGATTGGCGTATGGTGTCTCCATCGTCCGGTTCAGCTCGGAAAAACGGTCCTTCGGCAGATATATTTCCCCCCGGACTGCCACGTCCACGGGATCGGGCAGTCTGAGAGGTATCGTGCCTATGGTCTTCACATTGGATGTGATATCGTTGCCGATGTAGCCGTTCCCCCGCGTAACAGCCCGTACAAGAAGCCCCCCTTCGTAATAGAGGACAATCGAAACACCGTCGATTTTCTCCTCAACCACGAAGGAGAGGGAACGCCCCGCCTTCTGCGTGGTTCTCTCAATCCACTTCTCAATCTCTTCGATCTGGTAGGCTTTATCTAGACTCAAGACAGGGATGGTGTGTTCCACTTCAGGAAAAGTTTCAGTCAGATCTGAGCCGACCCGGACAGTGGGCGAATCGGGCTGCTTCAGGTCAGGATACTTTTTTTCCAGCTCCTGAAGGCGATCGAATAATCGGTCATATTCGGCATCTTCCACGGAAGGATGGCCTTCAACGTAGTACTCATGCTGATATCTACGTAAAAGCGCCGCGAGTTCTTCCATCTCACGGCGCACTGGTTCAATCTGTGAGGATTCCGGCATACGATCAGTTACCCCTCCGTACAAAGGCATCGGAGTATCCCCGGGCGGTGAATGTGTACAGGAGGGTGTCGCTTTCATCTTCATTCAGCGGCCCAATCATGAGCTTGTATGGTGCGGAACCGCCGGCTTCCGAGTAGATCATGACCGGATAACGTGAAGCCAGGCCCGCAGCCCGGTTCTGTGCCAGATCGAGTTTACTGTACGCTCCTACCTGGAGATAATACGACTGCCCCTCGAGATTCGAGAACACGGACACCGGTCCGCCGATTACTGAAGTTCCGGTCGTCCGCGGCGGTCCGGGCTGTCGGGGCGGCTCTTCAGCTTTCTCTGGTTCTTTGCTCGGCACCGTCGGCGGGCCCTCCGGAGGTCTGTCTTCCGCCGGCACCAGGACAAGTTCCGCGTCTTCCGGTATCTCGGAGAGTTCCTTCGTTTCGTCAGGTTCTTCCGGTTCCGGCGGAGCTTCCTCTGCAACAGTTTCCTCTTCCGGCATCTTTGGCTCATGGGCTACTTCATCAGGCGCTTCCGCCGCCTTCGGGGCTTCCTCCACCACTCCGAGATCGGCTACAGGGGTTGCGTCCCGCGGCGGTTCGGGAGAGTGCTGAGCAATCAGTTCGGCCTCGGTACTGCGAGAGGAAGGTTCCACTGTATCCATTGAAACCCGGGGTCCGTCCCGGCTTACGATGGTATCGGGCTTGCCCGGAGCATCCGGCGAATAGCTGTAGTCCTTTTCACTGCGAAAAATAGGCTCCATAGCAACAATCTGAGGTCCCTGCGTCGATACAGGCATCTCCCGGTCAGTCTCGGGCTCCGCCGGAGCTTCAACCTGTGAAATGGCCGTCTCTGCATCACCGTCCTGTTTCATTTCCGGCGGCGGGAGAGTATACTCGAGGTCCTCGGTCGGACGTGTCTGTTCGGGTATCGCGTGTACAACAGCCATCCCCGCATCTTCCGGAGACGCAGGGGCTGTCCCGGACGGAGCTTCCTCAGTCTGTGCTGCTTCAGTTCCTTTTGCCTCCGCGGGTGATTCTGAGATCTCGGGAGCTTCAGGGGCAGCCGAAACAGCAGCCGTTTCTTCCGGCTCCTGCGTGACATCCTCTACGGGTTCCTCAACAGATTCTAGAGGAGGTTCAGGCTGTGATATTTTATAGGAATCTCCCTCGACAGGCTCCTCTTCCTCGAGATACTCCTGAATGACAGCCAGCCTGCCGTCAGTACCCGTGGAGGACGGATTGACATCCGGGTCCTGCGAATAGGGTGATTCCTGAGCCAGACTTTTTTCCACTGTGCTCATTTGATCCTGAACAGGTGATACCCGCGCTATGAGAACTTCATTCGCCTTCAGCCCGACCTTTTGCGCTGCCTCTGGAGAGAGTTGCATGAATACCCGGTCCACATCCAGTCTCTCCACAATTCGAACCTCTATCTGCTGACCGTCTTCAGCTATGGAAACGGCAACTTTGCTGTCCAGGGGAAATGCATTGGAAGCGGCGTACATACCGCTTCCCGGCAGGAGCCCATAAGGCGCGGCGCTGATCCGTCCTTCCCAGAATGACTGCTCCGCAACCGCACTATCCACGCTCACGAATACCGCTATCAGCAAGATAAGACCCATGAGCATCTTCGCGGCGGGCATTTTTCTCTGTGTACTCTTCATATTACACTCCCATATATCATTCTCGGGGCTCTCAAGTTAGATTTTGAGGAAAAAATGGCCCTACAATCCTTTGAGGGCCTCAATGCCGAGGCGTCTTCCAAGGCTCTGCACCAGTTCATGTGGTTCTTTCTCCTTCCAGTCTTTTCCCTTCTCGATGGGTACCAATCCGGAGGCCAAATTCCGCTCCGTTGTCAGATCGATGAAGGTGTAGGACGCCGAAACCGGCAAAAGATCCTCCTCATCTTCTGTAAATCGCAGCCGGATGTTCAAAACATAGGAAGCTCCTCCGCTTTTCGCTATGCGGTACACTGGTGAATCGTTAAACAGGTTTTCCTCTTCTTCAGCTCTGGAGATCATCTGATAGGTCCCGTTAAAGATAATATGTCCTGCATCGAAGAATACTTCCATTATTCCGTCTTCGATGTAGCGAATTGCGTTTTGTTCATCCCCAAATCCCAAAGATTTATCTGAATATATCATCACCGTCTCTGCGGCAACGGGCATCAGTGTATTGATCAACAGGATGCTGCACACAAAGATCGCCCTGCTATATTTCATTAAAATTACTCCCCACTGGTTTCTCTTTACTATTATCGGAACATATCCAATAATTGTAAATTAACTACCCCAAAGATTATGGTTGATGGTTCAACGGGGGAAAAATGCATAGCCGCACGGCCTACTGCAGAGCGAACTTGGGCAGCGGATACCAGTTCTCC
>JBNGED010000075.1:0-8556 GCA_049975605.1 Sediminispirochaetaceae bacterium
CCCTGGAACACTCCCGAAGCTCGTCCAGATAGATGAACTCGGACTGCCGACGGACGCTCCAGAGCAGCAGAGGCGTTCTCCCGTCATGCTCGCGCCGCATGCCCCTGAGCATGCTCAGGAAGGGCGTTATTCCGATACCTCCGGCTATGAACACCATGGGCAGCTCCCTGGGAATCGCCCTGTAGGTAAAGACCCCGTAGGGACCGTCGATCCGTACCCGCGCGCCCTCCTTCACATCGGGAAGCTTCCCGGTAAAGTCACCCAGGGCCTTGGCGGTGACGGCCGGGTTTTCAGCTGCGGATATGGTAAAGGGGTGTTCTTCGGGGCCGGGAAAGCGATCCAGAAAGCGGAAAAAAGCAAACTGTCCCGGATTGTGATTGATGGCCCTGCCTTTTTCCAGTTCGAACTCGATGGTGGTGACGTTCTCCGCCGGTCGGCTCACCCTGCCGACACGGTAGACCGGAGAACGGCTCGTCGGCCGAATCAGTTTATGATAGATGTAGGCAGTGACACCGATGATAAAAATCCCGATAAAGTAGATTCTCAGACCGGGATAGTAGCGCCCCATGGCCGACAGCATGACATGTACAAAGAGAATGACGGACAGGAGAAAAGTGAAGTTGTGCAAGACCTTCACGTCCTGATACTGCCGCTTCAGTTTATCGAAGAAAAAGGAACGCAGGGCCCGCGCCGCGGGGTTCCTGCCGACACTGCTTCCGAACAGGACCATGGCCGCCCCTCCGGCGGCAATAAAGCCGACGTACGCCGCAAGGCCGGCCAGCTTCTGGAGCGATGTCGGATAGTAAAAGAATTTCACTCCGGCGTGAATCAGCAGCAGTGCGATACTGACCGGAGCCATGATCCGGTGAAATACAAGCAGCCGGTCCAGTCCTATGCCCCTTTCCAGGAACCGTATCCGGGCGCTCAGAACGAGCTGCAGGATCAGCCAGGTGTAGCCCGCCACTCCGATGAAGTAGGAAACGCAGAGCAGGGGATCAACGCAGATGCCGGGATCGGTCAGCAGGACCGCCGCCGCGGCTGCCAGCGGCAGGACAAAATAGATAACCAGCAGGAAAACGATCTTACCTTTACGCATGGACACTCTCCTCTGCATACAAGCATAGGTAATTCCCTCTCCTTTGTCCAAAAAAAATCGTATATTCAGCCCTTGAAACGCAGCGGAAGCGCGGGCCTCACACGAGGCATTCCACCGGCCTTCTCGGGGATTCAGTCTATCCTCACGATCGGGGACACTATCTGGCTTTCACCCTCTCCAGGGCCCAGAGTGTGTACTTCCGGATCTTCCGGTCCGGGTCCTGCTTCAGCTTCTCGAGGATTGCGTTCCCCTCTTTCGTTCCAAGCTTTTCGAGGGCCTTCGTCACCATTACCCGCACCCCTTCATCCGGGTCCCTGGAAGCCAGAACGATTCCGCGGAAGGCGGCGGCTGTGCCGATGAGTGAGAGCAGTTCAGCCGCCCTCTTCCTCACATCCGCGTCCCGGTGGGAGAGCTTGCGGACGGTGTGTTCGATGAAGCCCGTCTCCTCCAGTACGCCGGTGATGTAGGGACGCAGCGAGGCGATGTCCTTTCTGAGAAGTTCCACCAGCATCTCTTCGCTCTCCATACCCATCATCCTGAATGCCGAGTTGATCTTCTCCCGCACCTTTTTATCCGCATCCTTGAACCGCTCCATCAGCGCCGACAGTTCCTGGGTATCACTCTTTACAGAAAGTGCGGTAATAACGTTTCTTTCGAGTTCCGGGCAGAGCTTGTTCTTCAGGTATTCAACCAGGATGTCCACGGCAGCGGTATTGGACGAGAGCCGCAGACCGTCAACCGCCGCGAGTTTGACGCTCTCCACCTCGTTTTCATCGGCGCAGAGCTCCCTGAAATAATTCAGCGTATCCCTGTCGCCGTATTCGGCAAGCGCCCGGGCGACCTGTCTTCTGACCAGTTCGACCGGATCGCGCAGTTTTTCCCTGACCTCTTTGACGGAGCGGGTGTCGCCGTACTCCATCAGGGCCCATGCAGCGGAGCTGCGGACCTGGGGATCGGCATCACTCAGGGCATCCCGTATGGGTTTGATGAACTCCTTCTCCTCCGTTGCGGGAATGGAGGCGATCACCGCGGCGCGGACCTTGCCGTCGTCGCCCTCGAGTATCTCCAGGACGCGGTCGATAAAATTCTTCTTATTGTATTTTGCCAGATAGGTGGCGAACTCCCGGGCATTCTGCAGCGGAAGAATCGGCAGGTTCTCGAGGATCGTCTGCAGACAGCACGGCAGCCCCAGCATTCCCAGTACCTGGAAGGCCGAGATTCTGACGACGTGAGGATAATCGTGACGCTCGGCGGATATGATGTCGATCAGTTCGTCCAGAAAAAATGAGGGATTGAACTTCACCAGGGCCTCATGCAGGGCTGAACGCTGGGTAAATGACGGGTCCTTGAGGAGGTTCAGCAGCACCGGAACATAGGCTATGGGCTGGGTTCCCGTGAGCAATCCCAGTATGACCTCTATCTTCTTCTGTTCACCCCGGTGATCGATGATGTAACGGGCGACGTAATCGGCCACCGCGTCGTTGCCCCTGGCGCATGCGCACGCGAAGGAGGAGTGAAATATCTCGTAGTTGTCAGGGGACTCATCGGGATCGAGCCTGGCAGCCTGTCCCACCAGGTGGAATAACAGCTCCGCGGCGCCCTTGTCCTGCAGAATGTCGGCGGCGATCAAAAGAGTGGCCGGACCGGGCTTGTCCCGCAGGGCCGCGAGGAAGTCGATAACGTTGACCTTGGCGGCATTGTTCAGCAGCTTCCGGTTCCGCTGCAGCGCAGTGCGGTCCGACAGGTCTACAGACCTGAACAGTCTGGTCAGCACGCCTGTTTTATTCAGGAACCTCGCGGCGGGCAGCTGCAGTTCCGCGTTGCTGCTCGCCAGGTGCTTCATCGCAAAATTCCGGTCCGTGTCGGACTTCGGATCGAGGAGCTCCAGCAGATGCAGGATCTGCACGGTGGACAGACCTTTGGCATCGAGACTGTAGCGGTCATGAAAGTCCTGTGCGATCCTCTGTTTAGCTGCTTTACGGACCTCAATGGCGAAGTCGTCGGTGAGCAGCCTGAGCAGCTCCTTGTAGAGGCGGTCGGATTCCTTTTTGTCCTCCGGACGGAACTCTTCGATTATAGTGCGCCTGATGAGGCCGTGGGGGTCGTGAAAGGCCTCCCACTGGGCCCGCTTCGCGCGTTCGTCCTCGTCATGAAGGAGGACCTTCAGCGCCATGTATCGGGAAGCCCACTCGGGATCGCCGGCCATCTCGCGGATCTGATCGATGCGCTCGGACAGCACTTCCAGCGCCTTGCGTCCGTCGAACAGTTCGCCCTTTCCGGACAGCGCCACCCTTCTGAGGGCCAGCAGATCCTCGTTCTCCTCCAGCCATTTTCTGAAAACGGCCGCACAGCTTCCCGATTTGAGGGCCGTCATGAAGACCGTGAACAGTCCTTTGTCTCCGGCGTGCTTCAAAACGAGCTGTGCCCATTTCACTTTGGCGCTGCGGGAGAGCTGATCGATCCACACCTGATCGGCCCCGGTGTTTTCCACGATCTTTACTTCCGTATGTTTTTCGGCGGTCCTGTCGATCAGCTTGGACATTCGGAGAATATCCTGGGGGGAATAATTGTGACGGCCGAAGAGTTCCGGCTGATAGGGATTCTCGATCAATTCATGCAGGTGTCTGCGGAAGGCGGCCCTGGATCCTTTTTTCCAGATGAAATATCCGGCAACGACGGCCGCCGCAACTACCGCAATCCCCCACACATATTCCGGAAACATATCAAACACTTCTCTCACATACTCCATCCGATCCTCCAGTTACCAGTCTGCTTCACGGCGTCAATCCGCCTACCGGACACGACCCAGGACATTAAAAATATGCAAAGGTTCGGTCTTCCCCTTCACTTTTACCGGCTTCAATTCCTTCAGCTTGAAGCTGTCTCCGATCAGTTCCCGCGTATTCTGGGTAATGATGACCTCATCCGGTCCCGCCACTCCTTCGAGCCTTGCGGCCACATTGACGGTATCGCCGATAACCGAATAGTCCATGCGCCTGGCGCTTCCAAGGTTGCCGGCGATCAGCGGGCCGGTATGCATGCCGATGCCGATCTTCAGATGGGAGGCCTTGCCTTTGAAAAAGGTCCGTTTTGCGGACTTCACCAGTTCCTGTATCTCCACCGCGCAGCCCACCGCCGCCAGGGCATCCTCTTCTTCGGAGTAGATCGGCACACCCCAGGCGGCCATAATGCAGTCGCCGATGAATTTGTCGATGTAGCCCCGGTACTTTATCACCACCTCCACGGCCTGGCTGAAGTATTCATTCAGCACCTCGATGATGAACTCGGGGTCCTGCGTCTCCGAGAAGGATGTATAGCCCCGTATATCGGCGAAAAAGATGGTGGCCGTCTTCTTATCGCCCCCGGGCTTGACCAATTCCGGCTTGTCGACGAGAGTCTGCACGATGTCGCTGGAGAGGTACCGGGCGAACATGTCCTTGATCGCCCGGCGCTCTTCGACCACCTCTTCCATCTGTTCCTGCAGCTGGCGCTCCCTTGACTGGTCGGTGAAAAGCAGAGTGAGACCCTCCTTGCCTCCCCGTTTTCCCCTCAGGGGGGAGATGTTCAGGGAAAAATCCATGTCCTCGTCGTCCCGTTTCATGATTCCCTTCAATCCAAGCCGGATCCGGCTGTCCTCGTCCGACTTCCTGATCGCGTTCAGGACCTTCCTCCCCAGAGAACGTGAGAAGGTACTATCGAGAGACTCCCCCAGAAGGGACTCGTCCAGCCCCAGCCTTTCCTCAGCCGCCTCGTTGAAGTAGTGGATATTGCCCTTCGCATCGGTGGTAACCAGCAGGTTGGTCATGGAGGAGAAGACATTTTCCTGGTGGCGCTGCAGCTCCTCGACCTGTTTGAACTGACGCTGCAGTTCCCGGTAGAGCTGAGCGCTGTGGAGTATACCCCCCGCCAGGCGCACGAAGGAGTCGAGAAAATGGAAACGGTCCTGTCGGTAGAATTCCGCGTTCGGCGAGTTCAATATGAGGTAACCCAGTTTGGCTGTTGGTGTAAAGATCGGGAGAACGAGAGCGCTCTGCATTCCTCCGCAGAGAAAAGCACCCTGAAAATAGGCGGGATCCGGATCGTTCAGAACGAGGGTCTCGCCGCACTCCTCCATGAACTCAACCAGTTCCCCCTTCGGTTCGAGCCTGCCGGGAAGGGGATACCCTCCTCTCTGCGACATCAGGGGGATCCTCGTGCTATCGCCGCTGTCGTCATAGAGGTACAGTCCGGCAAGGGCGGAATGGGTAATGTCAAAGGCCTGATCGACCAGGACCTGCAGCTGGTTGGAAAAATTCTGTTCCTCGGAGAGGAGCGACCCCGCCCGAACCAATTCGGTAATCGATTGGCTGCTTTCCATAGAATTATCCTCAACTATTAGAATAGGCTCGGACTCTGAAAATCGCAAGCACTTTAATTTTCCCTTGTTTTTTTGTCCGGTACGTGTACAATTGCGCCTATGATGTATTCCCTGTTTTTCTACTTCAAGTTCTGGCTCTTCATGACCATCACCCTGCCGATGATTATCCCCCTCTGGCTGTTGCGGCTCGGAGGGTTCAGGAAGCTGCATGACCGCTACCTGCTCTGGGGTACGGGCGGATGGGCCAGGTTCGTGATGCGCACGACCCCGGCGGAGATTACCGTCAAAGGCATGGACAAGCTTCCTTCCGGGGGCAACCTGGTATTCGTGGCCAACCATCAGAGCGCCTACGACATACCCCTCATCATGGCGGTCATTCCGCGCAACATAGGCTTTATCGCCAAGAAGGAGCTGAAGTTCCTCCCGATCGTCAGCGGCTGGATGAGGGCGATGAAATGCATCTTCATCGACCGGTCGAGTCCCCGCAGAGCCAGGAGCGGGATCGACAGGGCAATCGCCAATCTCAGGAACGGTCACTCGATGGTAGTGTTTCCGGAGGGGACCCGCAGCCGGAGCAACCGGATGGGCGAGTTCCACCGAGGCAGTCTGCAGATAGCCTACCGGGCCGGCAGCACGATCGTACCGCTGACTATCAAGGACTCCTACCGATTACGGGAGGAGCACGACCGAATCACACCGGGGGCTGTCGAGCTGACGATACATCCACCGGTAGAGACCGCCGGGATGACGCGTCAGGAACTGCAGGGATTGAGCGGAAAGTTGAGCCGGCAGATCGCCGGTGCCCTGTAAAGGAGGATATAGCGATGTCTGTGCTGATGGAGTTTTCGATGTTCCCCACCGATAAAGGCGAGAGCGTCAGTCAGTATGTCAGCGAAGTGATCCGGATGATTCGGGAAAGCGGTCTGGACTATCGGTTGACCCCGATGGGGACCGTCATCGAGACCGACTCGATGGAGGAGGCCCTGGAGATGCTGCGGAAGGCCCATGTCCTTCTTGATAAGGAGAGCAGGCGTATCTACTGCAGCGCCAAGTTCGATATCCGCAAGGGAAGTTCCGACCGTCTCGAGGGGAAGATTGCTTCAATCGAGGGCAAGATCGGGAAAGTGAGTCATTAGGGAAGAGATTCCGGACCGCTGCTGATCCGCTCGAGGGGGAAAGTGACGACGCATTCGGTCCCCCTTCTGCTGCTGAAACGGATCTCCCCGTCCAGCTGGGCAACCAGCGAGTGAATCAGCTTCATACCCAGGGTCTTCATCTCGTCGACATCGAAATTCTCCGGTAATCCCACGCCGTTGTCGCGAAGTGACAGGACCAGAGCTTTGGGACTCCGATGAAGCTGTATCCTGAGAGAAGGTGATTTGATCCCCCTGAAAGCGTGTTTGTAGGAATTCATTACCAGTTCGTTCACTATCAGACCGAAGGGCACGGAGAAGTCGATACCGGCGTACAGTTCCTCAAGTTCGAAACCAACCTCGATCGTGCTGTCCCCTGCCATGATATCCAGTATCTGCATGGTCAGATCGCGGGTATACTCTCCCAGTTCCACCAGCGCTATGGTCTCGGACGTGTAGAGCTTCTCATGTACGAGAGCCATGGTCTGTATCCGCTTCTGTATCACGTACAGCAGTTCCCGCATGGGCTCGTCGTCCGAATTCATGAGTTCGAGATTGAGAAGGCTTGAGATGATCTGCATGTTGTTCTTGACCCTGTGGTGCACCTCCTGAAGAAGGACTTCCTTCTCGCGCAGGGAGTGACGTATCTGCTGTTCGGCCTTTTTTATACCGGTCTTGTCGATGATGAAGCCGTCCATGATGAACGATCCGTCATCCAGCCACTGCGAGATCCGGCAGCTGACGCTTATCCAGATGACCGACCGGTCCTTCCTCAGGGCCTGGAACTCGTAGTTCTGCAGGGAGTGATACTTCATCAGCTGATCGATGAGTTCCTTCCGTTCTTCCGGACGGTAATAGAGGGTGTCGGCGAGGTTCGAATAGTGCTCGATGACCTCTTCCGGCGACCTGCATCCAAGGATGTCCGCCTGGAACTGATTCACCCGGAGATAGTGTCCCTTCGAGCTGCTCTGGTAAATGCCGATCGGAGCATTTTCGAAGAGTCCCCGGTAGCTCGCCTCGCTGGCGGCCAGTCTGCGCTCCATCTCCTTCCGTTCGGAGATGTCCCGGTAGATGCCGAATATTCCGATGACCTTGCCGTCCCGCTCAACCGGCGCTCCCATGATGGAGACATCCACCGTAGTACCGTCTTTCCGGCGGCGCACCGATTCGGAGTTCAGCCGTTCCCCCCGTTCAGCCATTCTGGAATAGGCGTTGGCCTCTTTCTGTTCATCACCCCATGCGATCAGCGTATCGATATGTCTGCCGGTTATCTCAGCGGGATCGTAGCCGAAGAGCCGGTCGAACTCGGCATTGGTACGGATAACCCGGTTCCGGTGATCGAGCATGACGATCGCCTCAGGGGAGTTACTGAAGATACTGTCGAGAAACGCATGCGAAGTATCGTCGTGCGGAACTTTTTTTCGACTCATTTATCTATCAAGATACGGCATCATCTTCCTTCTGACAAGAGGTGTACGAGGTAGTCGTTTACAGCATCGGCGGCCCGGCGGCCCTGGTCCATGGCTTTGACTACCAGTGAGGCCCCGCTCACCGCGTCTCCGGCGGCGAAGACCCCCTCCGCCGACGTGGAGAAGTCCGGGTCCACCTGTATGTTTCCCTGAGGATTCAGCTTGATATCGAAGTCCCTGAGGAGCTTTGACTGTTCCACGTGGATGAAACCGGCGGCAATCAGGACCATGTCTATGTCCATGGAAAAATCCGTTCCCGGTACTTCCTGCTGCTGCCAGCGGCCGGAGCCGTCCTGCTTCCAGGCGACCTCACAGAAGATCCCCTTCTCCACTTTGACGCCCATGCCGTAGAGCTGCTTTGTCTTGATCTTCCACCTTCTCTCGCACCCCTCCTCGTGGCTTGACGAGCTGCGGAAGATCCGCGGATAGAAGGGCCACTGGGGGTTGAAGCTTTCGCTCCACTCCTCCCTTGGACGGGTATTCAGGGGTTTATCCAGCAAT